>JAHFDQ010000409.1 GCA_023248915.1 Archangiaceae bacterium
CTATCTGTTGTGGCGGCCGGTGAAGGGCAACAGCCACATCGAGCTGACCATGGGCCACGACATCCGGCAGATCTGCTACGACATCAAGAATCTCATCGAGTACGCGCGGACCCACCGCGAGCGCAGCCCCACCTTGCCGCGGCTGAGGTGACTTAACTTGGGAAGTGTCTCTTGGAAGCGCCTGGCGGTGCTCGGGGCCCTGGCGGCGCTCGCCGCGGGGCCATCGGCCGTCGCCGCCACCCAGGACAAGTTCGACCTGAATCGCATCACCAAGGTCGAGGTGAAGGGCGGCGCGGTCGAGATCACCGGGACCAAGAAGCCCACCTTCACCACCTTCACCATGAGCGACCCGGCGCGCCTGGTGATCGACATCTCCGAGGCCGTGCTGGTGGGCGTCCCGGACGAGCTCCGCGTGGCCGACGGCATCTTCACCGTCGTGAAGACCGCCAGCTACGGGTCCGAGGCGGCGGCGATCGCCCGAGTGCTGGTGGGCTTCGAGCGCGAAGTCGAGACCGACATCGGCACCCAGGGCGAGACGAAGCTGGTGGTGCGGGTGCTGGGCCGCGCCGCGCCGGCGGTGGCAGCGGCCCACCCCGCGGGCGCAGAGCAGCGGGTCGCCTCGGCCGAGGTGAAGCCGGGTGCCGGCGAGACCAAGGTCGCCCCCGAATCGGCGGCCCAGGCGGAGAAGGACAGGGTCGCCCGCGAGAAGGCCGACCGGGAAGTGGCGGCGAAGGTCGAGCAGGAACGGAAAGTCGCCGAGGAGAAGGCCGCGAAAGACGTCACGGCCCGCGCCGAGGCTGATCTGCGGGCGAAGGACAAGGCCGAGAAGGAAAGGCTGGTGCTCGAGAAGGCCGAGAAGGAAGCAGCGGCCCGGGCCGAGCGGGAACGGTTGGCGGCCGAGAAGGCCGAACGCGAGGCGGCGGCGCGAGTCGAAAAGGAACGGCTGGCGAAGGAGAAGGCCGAGCGCGAGGCCGCGGCCCAGGCCGAGCGGGAACGGAAGGCGAAGGCCGACCAGGAACGGCTGGCGAAAGAGAAGGCCGAGAAGGAAGCCGCCGCCAACGCCGAGAAGGAACGTTTGGCGCTCGAGAAGGCCTCGAAGGAGGCGGCGGCCAGGGCCGAGAAAGAGCGGGCGGCAGAGGAACAGGCCAAGCGCGAGGCCGCGGTGAGGGCCGAGAAGGAACGGGTGGCGCAGGAAAAGGCCGAGCGCGCGGCGGCGGTGAAGGCCGAGAAGGAACGGGCGGCGCAGGAAAAGGCCGAGCGCGAGGCGGCGGTGAAGGCCGAGAGGGAACGGGCGGCGCAGGAGAAGGCCGAGCGCGCCGCGGCGGCGAGGGCGGAGAAGGAACGGAAGAAGGCTGAGAAGGCCGAGCGCCAGGCGGCGGCTCAGGCCGAGCGCGAGCGGCTGGCGAACGAGAAGGCCGAGAAAGAGGCCGCCGCCAGGGCCGAGCAGGAAAGGCTGGTGCTCGAGAAGGCCGAGCGCGCGGCCGCGGCGAAGAAGGAACGGGCCGACCGTGAGGCGGCGGCCCGCGCCGAGAAGCAGCGGCAGCGGAAGGAAATGGCCGAGCAGGCAGCGGCCGAGCGGGCCGAGCGCGAACGGGCGGCTTCCGAGCGGGCCCAGGCGGAAGCCGAAGTCCAGGCCGAGCACGAGCGCCAGGCGTCGGAAGGGAACGGAGCCGAAAGGGCCGAACCCGAGCGACACCGCGACGAAACAGAGCCTTCGCAGGGGCCTGCCGTCGCCGCGGCCCCGGTGCCGGCGCCCACCGAACCGCCTCCCTCGATGTCGGGGGCGGTCGACGTCTCGTCGCGGCGGAAGACGCTGGCCCAGGTGGGTTTTCGCCTCGTCGGCAGCAAGTCGCGGGTGACGGTGCGCACCGACGAACCGGTGCGCTACAGCCTGTCCGAAGGGGCGGACAAGACTGTGGTGCTCGAGCTCGAGAACACCCGCATCGGCCAGAAGAATAACGCCCGGCAGCTCGACACCTCGTTCTTCGACACCGCGGTTGCGATGGTGAAACCCGACGTCGGGCCCGAGAAGTCGGTGCGCGTCGAGATTCGCCTGAAGAAGAGCGTGCCCTACCAGGCGAAGCAGGAAGGCAACGAGGTCTACGTCGAGTTTCAGCGCCCTTGAGTGATTCGCTTGCCCGCCGGGGCGCAAGCGAGATGATGACCGCCGAATGAGCCTGTTCGTCCCGGTGGCGCTCCTCTTGGCCGCCGCCTCCTCAGACAGCCAGGACGTCGAGCTGACCGCCGACCGGCTGGTTTCCGACCCGGCGACCCACGTGTTGACCGGCCACGCGCAGATGCGGACGGACGACTCGGTGGTGTCGGCCGACGAGATCGTCTTCGACCGCGCCACCCAGGTGGCGACCGCGCGCGGCCACGTCACGATGGCGCTCGCCTCGGACGGCCTCTACGGCGCCGTGGCCGACGTGCTGGTGGTGCGGCTCGACCAGCGCCGGGTCAAGGACGTCTTCGCAGACCACGGCTACGTGATGCAGAAGATGGGGATCACCCAGGCCCAGCTCTTCGCCGCGCGTTCGCCCGCCGAGATGGACGCGGTCGGCCACACCTCGCTGACGCTTAGGGGCACGCACTTAGAGCACCTCGGGACGGACCGCTGGGCGGTCGACGGGCTCGAGCTCGACCCTTGCGACTGCCCGGCCGACGAGCGGGCCCTGCGCGTCTCGGCTCCCCACGCCCGGGTACGGCTCGACGACCGGCGAGTCAGTCTCGATTTCCCGGCCGTGTTCGTGAAGTCGGTGCCGGTGTTTTGGCTGCCGTGGGTGGACTTGCCCTTGTCCACCCGGGCGTCCGGCCTGCTGCCGCCGAGGCCGACGTACGGGAAGAACGGCTTCGGGCTCGAGCTGCCCGTCTTTCTGACCCTCGGCCGCAGCTATGACACCACCCTGACGCCCGCCTACTTCAGCGGCCAGAAGGGCCTAGACGGAGTCACCGGCCCAAGGCTCCAGGCCGAATTCCGCTACGCACCCGCCGAGGCGACCTCGGGCAGGGCGACGCTCGGGCTGCTCTACGACACGCGCAACCCCCGCGACCCGAGGTTCGCTTCCGTGAACGTCGACCCGGCGGCGGCACGCGGGTTGCGGGCCGACGCCTCGGTCCTCCATGTGCAAGACCTGGGCGGCGGCTGGTACGACCGGGTGGACGCTTCGCTCTTGTCCGACGGGTACTACCGCAGCGATCTCACCGCCGAGATTCTCGCCCGCGAGGACAAGTACCTGAGGTCTTCGGCCACCGTCTTCCACCGGTCGGACCAGCTCTTCGCCGGGCTCGAGGTCGGCCTGGTGCAGGACCTGCGCTGGGGCTACCGGCTCTTCGGCAGAGACGTCTCGAAGGACGGCGCCGTGCTCCCCGGCCCGAGCCCGCTCCAGAAGCTGCCCGCGCTGGTGGTCGACGCTCCCGAGCGGCCGCTCGCCGGCCCGGTGCACGGCAGCTTCCGCGCCGAGCTCGCCCGGTACTCTCCGCTGCTGTCGCGCACGGGCGACGAAGGCATCTCGGCGAACGAAGGCCGCGCGAGGCTCGACGTGCCGGGCGAGGGGTTCGTCGAGCTGCCCGCCGCCTGCCAGAGCGAGCGGCTTTTCTGGCCCGACCCGCTGCCCGACGAGGTGCGCGCCGCCGTCTGCCCGGCCGGCGTCACGGCCCCCGACAAGGCGGGGCAGGGTGACGGAGTCTTCCAGCCCGGCGAGCGGGAAGCGCGCGACCGGTTGGACCTCCGCCCCCGCCTGTCCGCGTCCCTGGCGGCCGGGCGCGCGGCCCGATTCACTCCCTACGCCGCCTTTCGCGAAGACGTTTACCTCGGCGAGGTGACCGGGCGGACCTCGCACCGGGGCTACCCCGTGGCGGGGCTCATCGCCGACAGCGAGCTGTCCCGCGTCTTCGGCGGCGCCGACCGGGCGCTCTGGCATTCCATCGCCTCGTCGGTCGAGCTGCGTTACGTGCCGTTCGTCCTGGGCGAGGAACCGGCGCCCTACGACGACATCGACACCGCGGTGCCCGGCCAGGGGAGGCTCTTCCAGGCCGTGGCCGAGGTGCGGCAGCGGCTGCTGCGCCGGTCCGGGGCGACGACGTCCGAGCTGGCGAGGCTCGACCTGGGCCAGGGCTTCGACCTCCTGGCGATGGACGTTCGCGAGAGCTACACCCGGGCAGTCTTTGCGCTGGCTCCGGTTCGGCTCGTCGGCGTCGCTCGCTCGGACTTTCCCAATCGGCGGGTAACTCAAGTCTCCGCAGGCCTCTTCGTTGACTCTCCTGCCGGAGACTCCGTGTTTGCCGGCTATGACCGGCTCTTCGTCCCAGGGTCAGATCGGACCCGCCAGGGGGACGACGTGCTGTTCGGCGTGCCGCCGCCGCAATTTGGAGCGGACTTCGCCGAACAGTTGGTCGGCGGCTTCCGGGGGAAGTTGGGCCTCGGCCTGGCCGTCGACTACTCGGCCACTCTCGTGCGCACGGCTCCGACTACCGGCCTCGCGCCCGTGCTCACGCTGTCCGAGCAGCGGCTGGGGCTGTCGTACGGCCCGCCCTGCAATTGCTGGCGAGTCGAGGGCCACGCCGTGCACGTTCCATCGCGGGGGAACTACCTGGTTCTCCCGACTTTGGGAGCCAGTCTCAGCATCTCCGGCTTCGGAACGCTGGGGACTGGCACATAGGCCGAGAGTTCCACAGAAAGCTCGGTTAGGTGTTGAGCACTCTGCTAACCGCATGAATTCACTCTCTGTCTCTGGCGGGCCGTGCTGAGAATGTTAGGTATCGCCCCCTGGAAACGGGTTTCGAAGCTAGCGAACTGTTGCCTTCGGTGTTTTAGAGGTGTCGTGACCGACTTAGGAAAGAAGCTTGGTCAGCGCATCCGAGACCTTCGGACTCAGCGCCCTGAACGCTGGACCCAGGAAGATCTCGCGGAAAGGGCCCGAATCTCGGTCTCGTTTCTGTCGATGATCGAACGCGGCGAACGCGTCGCCCACGTCGAAACGCTGGCCAATCTGTCCGAGGCGCTGGGGGTCTCGCTATCCGACCTGTTCGCCGGGTCGGGGCTCGACGACGGCGACTCGGCCGATGTCGTTCGCCCGTTGAGCGAGTTCGCCCGCGCGCGGCGCTTGACCGCCCGTGACGTGGAGAAGCTGCTCGGCGTAGCTCGCGCCATGTTTAGCGGGCCCGGTTAGGCGACGCGCTTCGGGCCAACCGGTCCTTGACGCCTGGCGGAGCGCCCTTGAAGATACCCGCCGGCCGCAAGGAAGCCCCCTTGCACGCGCCCAAGGAGTCTTCGCTGATGAGATTCGGCTCGGTGGTCTGCACGCTGTCGGCCGGAGTTCTCGCGTGCGCTTGCGGGGGCGTCAGCCCTTCGTCACTCGAATTCGTCGACATTTCCCCGGCCCAGCCGCGGCTGGGCGACATCACCACTATCCGGTTCCGGGCGGTGGACAGCCGGGGCCAGCCGATGGCGGGGGCCCCCGTCGACTTCAAGCTGCAGACGGACGTACCGGGAGTGACGCTCGACCCGAAGTCCGCCCCAACCAACAAGGGTGACGGCATCGCTTCGACGCAGATGGTCGCCACCTCGCGCGTCGCCTCGGTGGTGGTGCTCGCGCACTCGGGCGACAAGCAGGCGTCGAGCCCGCCCATCACCTTCGCCGGCTCGATTCCCAACGCCAAGCAGCTCACCTTCCAGTGCGGCTCGATCGCCGCCATCGCCTCGGGCGGCGTGCACGCCATCGGCGCCTTCGACGAGACCCGGTACCTCATCGCCGGCGACCAGGTCGACTGCTACGCGCACATCGGCGACCGCAACGGCGACGGTGTACCCGGCGCCCTGGTGTCGTTCATG
>JAHFDQ010000073.1 GCA_023248915.1 Archangiaceae bacterium
GAGGCGAAGTCCACCACGGCCCAGAAGCGCAAGGCGCTCGAGAGTTACTACTCCGACCTGGTCAAGCGGTACGCCCACATCGACGAGAAGCTGCTGAAGGACCTGGACTTCGAGGCCGCCAAGCCCGGGTTCCAGGCCCTGACGAAGGACGCGCGTATCCTGGCGCGCATTGAGGGCGGTGAACCCATCACCGTGGGCAACCTGGCCGACGCGCTCGCCCAGAGCTACTTCCACGGAGCCGAGCGGGCGGCGACCGAGAAGAAGCTCAACCGCCAGAAGCTGATCGGGTTCGACGCGCTGGTTTCCAAGAGAATCGTCCCGCTCGAACTGGCCAAGGCGCACATCACCGAACGCGACGACTTCAAGCGGTTGGTAACGGGCTACGAGACCCGAATGCTCTTCGCCCGGTTTCTCGAGAAGGTCATCGCCCCCACCCTGAAGGTCGAAGAGGCCGACGCGCACCGGTACTTCGAGGCGCACAAGGCCGACTACA
This sequence comes from Archangiaceae bacterium, assembly GCA_023248915.1. Taxonomy (GTDB): domain Bacteria; phylum Myxococcota; class Myxococcia; order Myxococcales; family Myxococcaceae; genus JAHFDQ01. Next base: position 494 of record JAHFDQ010000073.1, read on the forward strand.
CCGCGCCCGCCTTCTTCACGCTCGAGAGCCTGGCGTTCTCCGACGCCAAGAACGCGCAAGCAGCGCTCGACAAGCTGAGGGCCCGCGCCGACTTCAGGTGGATGTCCGCGAACGCCGACGGCCAGGTGAAGCCCGCCGATAGGAAGCTCGAGGTGCAGGGCACCCTGGTCGCCACCGGCATGCCCGCCGACCTCGCCGCGCTGCTTTCCGGGGCGGCGGCGGGAGACTACCGGCTCTACGCCGGCCCCGACTCGCAGTACTACGTGCTCCACGTCCTCGGAGTGAAGCCACCGGCCGTCCAGGTGTTCGATGACGTGCGCCCCGGCATCAAGGACAAGCTCTTCGCGGAAGGCATGGCCCAGGCCGTCCGGGACTGGGCGGCCAAGCTGCGCAAGCTGCGCAGGGTGGAAGTCTTCGTGAAGAAGGCCGCCGGCTGAGCATGGCGCGCTTCAGGACAGGGTGGCTGCTGATCGGCGCGGTCCTCGCGTCCGGCGCCGCGTCGGCAGACCGCGCGTTCAAGCAGAAGGACTGCCTGACCTGCCACTCGAAGTTCGCGGCCAAGTACGACTCGGCCCGGTACGCCCACTCCGCCGTGAAAGACCGGAAGTGCGACGACTGCCATCTTCGCCACGGCATCGTCCCGGCGCTGGTGTTGAAGAAACAGGGCAACGGCCTGTGCCTGTCCTGTCACGAGCGCAAAGCCCTCGGCCTGGACAAGCCCAACGTGCACGCCGCCGTCCGCGCCGGCCCCTGCATCAAGTGCCATGACCCGCACGGCTCGAAGGCCGAGCACCTGCTCAAGGCCGAAGGCCCCGAGGTCTGCTACGCCTGCCACAGGCGCGAGGCCTACGAGAAGAAGAACGTCCACAAGGCGCTGGCCTCGTCGGGCTGCGGCGCGTGCCACGTCGCCCATGCGGCCGACGCAAAGCAGCTTCTCAAGGGCGACGGCCCGAAGCTGTGCACCGGCTGCCACCCCGCCAACGGCCGGCTCTCCAAGGCTCACGGCGAATACCCGGTCGCCGACGTGCGCTGCACCCTCTGCCACGACCCGCACTCGTCCGACTCGGCCAAGCTGCTCCGGGCGTCGGTGCACCCGGCGATGGAGGGCGGCGTCTGCGACTCCTGCCACGCCGACAAGAAGGCGGCGCAGCCCTACCTGCTCACCGACAAGCTCGACAAGCTCTGCCTCGGTTGCCACGACGCCGCCGCGCTCACCTCGGCGGGCCCGGTCGAGCACCCGCCGTTCAAGAAGGGTGACTGCACCGCGTGCCACGACCCGCACACCGGGAAGGGCGACAAGCTCACCCGCGTCGCCGGCAACGGTTTGTGTCTCACCTGCCACCGCGCCAAGGGCGACCCGGTCGGTCGGCCGCACCCGGCCGTGACGACCGGGGCGGGCTGCCGCTCGTGCCACCTGCCGCACACGGGGAAGAAGTCGCTCCTCGCCGCCGCCCCCGAAGAGGTGTGCGCCAGGTGCCACGGCAAGCTGCGCGAGGGGCAACTCAAGCGGAAGGTGGTCCACCCACCGTTCGAGATGGGCGACTGCGCCACCTGTCACGATCCGCACGGCTCGAACTTCCCGGGCATGATGCCGGGCCGGCTCGACCAGGTTTGCTTTGGCTGCCACGCCGACAAGGAATCCGAGTTCCTCAAGGCGCACACCCACAAGCCGGTGCAGGACGGCCTGTGCAACGCTTGCCACGAGGGGCACGCTTCGGACAACCCGAAGCTCTTGAAGGCCACCGGCGCGCTGCTGTGCGAGAAGTGCCACGCCGACCTGATGAAAGGCGCCGGTTCGGGCTCGACCCACCCGCCGTTCGCCGACGGCAAGTGCCTCGGCTGCCACGACCCGCACGGGTCCAACACGGCCGGGATGCTGCTGTCGGACCAGAAGACGGTCTGCGCCAAGTGCCACGCCAAGGCCGTCAAGGCGGCGACGTCAGGCAAGAGCGTCCACTCGGCCTTCGCCGCGGGCGACTGCTCGAAGTGCCACAGCCCGCACAAGGCGGGGCTGAAGACGCTGCTGCTCGCCCAGCCCCCCGACCTCTGCTTCTCGTGCCACAAGGACCTGAAGGCTCGCCTCGCGTCCGAACCCAACCACCCGCCCGTCGAGGGGTGCCTGAGCTGCCACAAACCGCACGGGTCGGCCGAACCGAAGCTGTGGACGGAACCCATCGCTTCCCTGTGTGGGCAGTGCCACGACACCGCCGACAAGTCCTTTCGCGCCGCCCACCTGGGCATCGACCCGAAGGACATTCGCTGCATCCGGTGCCACGACCCGCACTCGTCCAAGGACGCGAAGCTGTTCAAGCGGCTCGTGCACCCTCCGTTCGAGGCGCGCGACTGCGGTACCTGCCACGGGGTCGCGAAGCCCTCCCCCTTCAAGCTGCTGCCGGGCGCGGAAGGCAAGATCTGCCTCGACTGCCACTTGCAGTTGGAGGACCTCGTCGCCAAGCCGTTCACTCACACTCCGGTGAGGGCGAAGCTCTGCGTCGGGTGCCACAACCCGCACACCTCGCGCTACGACAAGCTCCTCAACGCCGAAGCCGGCGCCCTGTGCCTCGGGTGCCACCCGGCGGTGGTGCCGTCACCGGCCCTGAGCACCCACAAGCCGGTCGCCGACAAGAACTGCCTCGCCTGCCATGATCCGCACGGGACGGCGAACAAGTTCACCCTGGTGAAGGCCGGGCGCGACCTGTGCGCCGGGTGCCATGAAGCGGTCGCCGGCCCGGCCGCCAAGGCCAAGTACAAGCACCGGCCGCTCGAAGAAGGCGGCTGCGTCGCCTGCCACACTCCGCACGGCTCGGCGAAGGCGCCGTTCCTCCTGAAGGCCGACGTCCCCGCCCTGTGCGCCGGGTGCCACAAGACCGATAAGCCCTTCTTCGCGAAGCAGCACTCGAAGTACCCGGTCGAGAAGTCGCGCTGCACGAGCTGTCACGACCCGCATGGCTCCGACCGGCGCGCGCTGTTGGCCAATACCGTGCACCCTCCGGTCGCGAAGGGGTTGTGCCCGCAGTGCCATGAACCACCCACCTCGGCCACGCCCCTGAAGACCAAGTCCCAGCCGCCGAAGCTGTGCCGCGCTTGCCACGCCCAGTTGCTCAACGCGATGGCGGACAGGTCGCGCCTGCACCGTCCGGTCGCCGAAGGGAACTGCATGGCGTGTCACAGCCCCCACGCGGCGAAGGAGAAGGGCCTGTTGAGGGCAGGGCTCGGGACGGTGTGCGGCGGCTGCCACGCCGACACCCTCAACCGCCAGCAGGCCTCGCCGACGAAGCACAAGCCGGTGGCCGAGGGAAAGTGCACCGCCTGTCACGACCCGCACGGCGCCGACGGCCCGCTGGCCCTGGTGAAGCCGACGGCCATGGAAACGTGCGCCGCCTGCCACGACGTCCTGAAGCACATGTCCCACCCGATGGGCGAAAAGGTCGCCGACCCGCGGAACAGGAACCTCTCCATGCAGTGCCTGAGCTGCCACCGCGCGCACGGCACCGAGTACAAGCACATGCTGCCTTTCGCGACCTCGACCGACCTCTGCGTGAAGTGCCACGCGCAATTCAAGAGATGACGACCGTGCCTCGAGTCCTTCCAACAGGTCTGCTCCTCGCGCTCGGGCTCGCGCCCCGCCTGGCCCGCGCCGACGCCGTCGCCTTCGTCCACGAGACCTCGGTCTACGTGGACGCGAAGGGAAGCTCGCTGAAGGCCCCCGAGGGCGTGGCATGCGCGCCCAACGGCTACGTCGTCGTCGCCGACACCGGCAACCACCGGCTCTTGACGTTCACGTTCAAGGAAGGCCGGGTGTCGGGTGGCGACGAGCTGAAGCTCAAAGAATTGGTTTCGCCGGTTCGGCTGCAGATTGACGGCAAAGGCAACGTCCTGGCGCTCGACGCCAAGACTCGCCGAATCGTTCGCCTGACGGCCACCGGCGGCTACGGCGGGCCGGTCGAAACGAAGGGCCTCGAGGGCGACGCTCCGGTGGTGGGCGCCTTCAAGCTCGACGCGAACGACAACCTGTACCTGTTGGACGTCGTCGGCCGGCGGGTGTTGGTGCTCGACCCGACCGACGCCGTCAGCTGGCAGGTAGCCTTTCCCAAGGACGCGGGCACCGTGACCGACATCGCGGTGGACACCGGAGGCACCCTCTACGCCATCGACGCCGTCGGCGCGAGGCTCTGGTCCGCGGACAAGGGGACGAAGGCCTTTCGCCCGCTCGGGCCGAGCCTGAAGGACCGGGTGGCCTTCCCGACCTACGTCGCAGCCAACGGCGGGCGCCTCTTCCTGGTCGACACCAACGGCCAGGGAATCGCGCTCCTGGGGGCCGACGGCAGCTTCCAGGGTCGCCAGCTCGCCTTCGGCTGGGGCGACGGCCTGGTGAACTACCCGGGGCAGCTCTGCTTCGCGCCGGGGGGAATTGCCTTCCTGGCAGACCGCAACAACAACCGCGTGCAAGCATTCACGACCGGCGCCAAGTAGCTCCATTAGCCATTTCCATCGCCGCCATGAGGCCACGGGGCCGGACCCCGGGCAGGCCCTTGCGCAGCACCCGCGCCTTGCGCCAAATGAAGGGCGGAGACATTCAAGGGCCGAGGCGGCGACACCGTTGACGACACCCTGGTCAGTCCTGGCGGCGCTCGCGACCGCCTCGGTCCCCGCGGCGGGCGCGCACGAGTTCGCCGGCGCCGAGCCCGCCGTGAATCCCGGAACACTCGTCGCCGCGGCGGCCGCGTCCGTCCAGTCGGGGCTGGCGGTCTGCGACTCGGCGCTGCCCGCAGGAGCACTCGAGGTGGCGCCCGCGGACATCCGGCCCGAGCTCGTCGACCGGCGCTCGGGCGGAAGCGTGGTTCGGGCCCGAAGGGCAATCTCGGTTCGCTTCGACGCGAGCACCGCCGCCGTCGTGGCTCCCGACCGAGACGCCGTGCTGATGCTGGTGCGCTGCGCGCTCGCCTCCGACAAGGCGCTCTTGGTACGGGCCATCTCGCCTGCCGGTCCCGAGAAGCTGACCGAGGCGGCGCGGCGCGCGACCGAGATCCTGCGCTTCGCCGCTGCGGAAGAGCTGCCGGAAGACCGCATATCGGTCGAAGTGCTCTCTCGGCGCGACGGGGACCATGACATCGCACTGCTGGTGGCGACCGTCCCGACGCGATGGAAGGCCACAGGCTCTGAGCGGAGCGTGCTGGAGGCGGCCGAGACCAGCCCCGAGGATGCCCTGGTGGCCCGGGTCGAGGCGCGGCTGGAAGCCCGGCTCGACGAAAAAGTCGACCGCCTCGTCGCGAAGCTGACCGAGAAGCTCGCGGCGAGACCTGGCGCCGGTGCAGCCCCGGCCGCGCGAGAGCGGGCGGCCGGAAACGCACCGGCGCCGGCGCAGCCCGATGCTCCCCTGGCCGACCCAAAGGCGAAGGGCGAACCCAAACCGGCATCCGGGTCGAAAGCAGCGGAAGCCGCCCGCATGCAAGCCGAGGCGAAGATCGAGCGCGAAGCCCGTGCCGCGGTCGAGGCGCTGGCTCGCGCGAACGAGAAAAGCGAGCGGGGCGCCCAGGCGGCTGCCGAGGCTCAGGCCGCGGCGGACACCAAGGCCGAACGCGCTGCGAAGGCTGCCGAGGAAGCGAAGGCAAAGGTGGAAGCCAAGCTCGCCCAGGCCAAGGCCGCGGCCGATGCCAAGGCCGAACGCGCAGCGAAGGCCGCCGAAGAAGCGAAGGCCGCGGCCGACGCGAAGGCCGAGCGCGCGGCGATGGCCGCCGAGGAAGCGAAGACCCGCGCCGACGCGAAGCTGGCCGACGCCCGGGCTCGCAACGACGCCAAGGCCGAGAAGGAAGCCTTGGCCGAGCAGGCCCGGCTGACGGCGAAGTCGGAACGCGCGGCCCAGGCTGCGGCCGACGCCCAGGCCAAGGCGCAGGCGAAAGCAGAACGCGAGGCGAAGGAAGCGACCGACCTCACCTCGAAGGCAGACGCCCGCGAAGAGGCGCTCAAGGCGTCCCAGGCGAGGCTCGACGGGCTCGAGCAGGCGCTGGCGACCCGCGAGGCGACGGTGGTAGTTCGAGCGGCGTCGCTGACCGAGTCCGAAGAGAAGCTCGCCGCCGAAGAGAAGCGACTGGCAGGTCCAGCCGGGCACCTGGCCGCGGTGGGAACCGTCGAGAAGGAACTGGCGGCCGCCGAGAAGGCCCAGCGCGAGATCGAGCGATGGTCCGAGGCGGCGGGGGCCGGCCACGCGGCGAAGGAAGCCTCCCAGAAGAAAGCGCTGGCGGGCCTGACCGCCACCGCCGAGAAGCTCGTCGCCGCGGAGGCCGCGAAGGAAGACGCCAAGGCCCGGTCCGAGACGAAAGAGCGGCGGCTCAGGTGTGAGGAAGCCGCTTCCAGGACGCGCGAACAGGCGTTGGCCAGCGCGAAGGAACGGCTCGACGCCCAGGACCTGCAGCTCGGAGCCCAGGAACAACGGCTCGCCGCGTGGAAGAAGCGGCTCGAGTCGGTGGGAGTGCAGCAGGAACAGCTTCGCCCCGGAGAGGCGGGCCGCGTCCAGATCGAGGCGGCCGTCGAGCGGAACCGCGACGACATTCGCCGGTGCGTCGAAAACCACCTGAAGCGCACACCGCAGGCGCTGCACGCGAAAGGAGTGCTCAAGATCACCGTCGACGCTCGCGGCCGCGTGCCCCGGGCGACCATCGCCGAGGGGCCGTTCCAGGGCTCGTACCTCGAATCATGCGTTCAGGAAGCCATCAAGTCGTGGCGCTTCCCTGCCAGCGGCGAGGACTACGACCTTCAGGTCCCCATCACCATCATCGGTCGCGAAGGTGGCTAGGCGCTGGGCAGTCTGGGCGCTGTTGTTCGTGGGGACGGCGTGCGGGCCGACCTCGCGCGAAGGGACTCGGCCGCCGCCCAGCGCGACAGGCAAGGGCACTGCCGTGTACGCGCCGGCGACGATGGCGCTCGGAATCGCGGGCGGTGAGTTGGTCTCTGCCGACGGCCGGCTGACCCTCACCTTCGCTCCCGGCACCGTCTCGGCGACGACCGACTTCAGCGTCCAGGCCGTCACCAACACCGCCCCCGGAGCCGTGGGCCCCGCCTATCGCCTGGGCCCGGAGGGCGCCGCGCTGGGCAAGCCGGTGACTCTCTCCTTCGCGGCGGACGCGTCCGACCCCGACTTCGGCTCGATGACGATCGCCACGCAGCGGGTTTCCGGCTTCTGGGTCACGGTCGAGGGAATGCGCCGCGACCCCGCCGCCCAGACACTCACGGTCACCACCAACCACTTCAGCGACTGGTCCCCCATCCGCGGCTACCCGTACGACACCCGCGACCTCTACGGCACCTACGGCCTCACCCAGACGACCGACATCCCCTTCACCGCAACCGGGACCGCGAAGCTCTACCTCTGGAATTCCGACGCGAGCGGCAGCACCTACCTCTTGACGGGCGACGTCACCGTCCCCGGGTCGATTGCGTTCGGGACCTCGACCTGCGTCCCCGACGCGACCACCCTCACGCTGCCGGACTGCGTCGCCGAAACCGTGGGCAGCCCGACCCGCTTTCGCTGGGGCATCAACGGTTACTGGAAGCTTTCGTGCACCGACGGAAGCGGCCAGCCGTTCGATGACTTCATGGCGACTTCGTTCGACTCGCTGGGCATCAACCTGGTCCACTGCTCGCGCGACTACGTCGGGGCCCAGACGAACGACGCGGACAACGTGGTCGGCGACCAGAAGGTCGACTGCGCCGCCAAGGGCTACGTCGAGGCGACCTGGGACTTTCACAGCTGCACCGCCGCGGGCGAAGGCACTCCGTGCGGTTCCGGAATGACTTGCCAGGGCGGGCTCTGCAAACCGTGACCGCTCGGGCCGCGGCACGAGCTAGGCTTCGCCGGGCGATGCGCGATTCGAGGCGAAGGTGAGGCAATGTCCCTTTCGAAGCTGGCCGGCCATCTTGGCGTCACTCGCAGTGATCTCCGGAGGTTGCCGGTCCGCCGAGAAGGAGTCGTACGAGGTCTTCGAGAAGTTCGCGAAGGCCGCTGCTGTCGGCGGGTTCGCCGAAGCGCGCGCGCTGGCCACGCCGGAAGCCGAGGCCGGCATCACCGCGGCCGAACAACGCTTGGCCGACGACCGGTTTCGCGAGCGAATTCGCGAGTTCCACTCGGTGCGGTGCGCGCTCGTGTCCGCCACCAAGGCTGCAGGGACGGTTCAGATCGTCGCGGTCGAGGTCGTCAAGCTAGACCCTCCGGGCACGTTCTCGACCACGGGAATCGTCGCGATCCCCCACCGCTTGACCGCGACGCTGGTGAAGGCCGACGGCACCTGGAAGGTCAGCGCGTTCGACGACGTGCCGGGCGAGGCGGGGAGCGCGATTCCGGGCATACCCTGAATGCCCGGCCGCGGGCACCCTAGCCGCCTTCGCGGCCAATCATCGTGATGGGGACCTGAAGATCGTACTCCTCGCCGCTGGCGGGGAAGCGCCACTTCACCGCCTCTTGCTTCAAGCACGTCTCGAGGAAGGTGCCCCGCATCTTCCCCGCGCTAAAGGCAGCCCGGGGCACCCGGCCGCGGCCGTCGACCGTCAGCTTGAGCACGCCCTTGGTCTCGACCGCCTGCGGCGTTCGCTTGAGCTGACTCTCGACGCACCGGCGAATGTCGTTGCGGTTCCGCTCGATGGCCTGCTCGATCTGTAACCGCCCTGCCCCGCCCGGGCGAAGCTGTTCCTGCTCGCCGCCGACCGACTCGAGCCGCTTTCCCCAGGCGGCGATGCGCTGCTCGAGAGCCGCGAGCTGCCTCTCCTGCGCGTCGAGGCCGTCGGACGACGAGGCCAGTTGCTTCTCGCGCGCTCGGGCGGCGGCGTCTTCGACCTCGATCCGGCGCGAGCGCGCTTCGGCCATGGCGACCGGGTCTTCCGCTGCGGCCTCTCGCGTCCGGAGTTGCTCAGCCTGGGCCAAGAGCTTCCCGTGGTCGGCTTCCTGCCTCTCCGCCTTGGTGCGCGAGCTGGCGACGGTCGCCTGGTACCGCTTCTCGGCGTCGCGCTGCGTCCGCTCGGTAGCGGCCAGCTCTTTCTCGGCCTGGCCGATCGTCTCGAGCTTGCCGGACGGGCCAGCGAGCTTCCGTTCCTGCTCGGCGAGCTTCTTCGCCTTCTCCTCGAGAGACGCGCTTCGGTCCGTGAGAGCCCGGTCGCGCTGGGCGAGCAAGCGCGACTGTTCTTCGAGTCCAGCGGCGCTCGCGCGGAGTGCCGCTTCCCGTTCGGCCGAGCGTGCCTCGAGCCGCCGGGCATCGGCCTCCCCCTTCGCGGCCGCCTGGGCGTCCCGTTCGGCTTTCTCCGCGGCGCGCGCCTTCGCCGCCTCAGCCGCCTGGGAGTCCCGTTCGGCCTTCTCCGCCGCGCGCGCCTTCGCCGCCTCAGCCGCCTGGGAGTCCCGTTCGGCCTTCTCAACCGCGCGCGCCTTCGCCGCCTCGGCCGCCTGAGCGTCTCGTTCGGCCTTCTCCGCCGCGCGCGCCTTCGCCGCCTCGGCCGCTCGAGCGTCTTTCTCGGCCTTGTCCGCCGCGCGCGCCTTCGCCGCCTCCGCCGTCTGAGAGTCTCGGACGGCCTTGTCCGCCGCGCGTGCCCTCGCCGCATCAGCCGCCTGGGTGTCGCGCTCGGGTTTCTCCCCCGGTCCTTCAGCGGTCTTCGCTGCTGTCTGCGCGGTCGCAGGATCAGCCACCTGTGCCTCGTGGGGAGCCCGGTCGACAGCGGGCGCTTTCGTCGTCTCCGCCGCCGGCGTTCCCATAGCGGTCTTCGTTCCTCGCTGCGTGGTCGCCAAATCAGTCGCCCGCGCCTCGCGGGGAACCTTGTCGGCGGCTCGCGCTCTTTCAGTCTCCGAGGCCGCCGCACTCTGCGCCGACTTCGCACCAGCCTGGGCCGTCGCTACCTCGGCCGCCTGAACCTCTCGCGAAGCCTTCTCCGCGCCTCGGGGCTTCATGGCATCTGCCGCTCTCGCTTCCCGCGCGGCCTTCTCGGCAGCGCGCGCCTTCGCCGCCTCGGCCGCTCGCGCGTCCTTGTCCGCCATGTCGACCGCTCGCGCCTTCGCCGCTTCGGCCGCCTGAAGCTGGCGCATCGCGGTCTCGGCGGCTGGAGCATTGACGGCACCGGCCGCCTGGGCGTCCGGCCCCACCTTCTCGGCCGCCCGCGCCTTCGCCACCTCCGCCGCCTGCCCAGCCCGTTCCACCTTCTCGACAGCCTTCGCCTTTGCCGCCTCGGCCGCCCTCGCGCTCCGTTCCGCTTTCTCGACTGCCTTCGCCTGCGCCACCTCGGCCGCCTGCGCGTCCCGTTCTACCTTCTCGGCCGCCCGCGCCTTCGCTGCCTCGGCCGCCTTCGCGTTTCGTTCCGCCTTCTCAACCGCCCGCGCCCTCGCTGCCTCGGCCGCTTGTGCGTCCCTGTCCGCCTTCTCGGCTGCCCGCGCCGCCGCGTCGGTTGCATCAACCGTGCGCTGCGCGGCCGCCGTCATTCCCGACCCTTCGTCGGGCGTCGGCGTCGACTCTCCCTGCTGCCTTGGGACCCCGAAAGTGGCCAGCGACCGCTCGCGTGCCTCGCGCGCCGCTCGAGTCCCGTCGGCTCCACCGGGAGTGGCCGGACGCTTCGCGAGCTTCTCCCCGAGCTTCGCGTTGAGCCGTTCGAGCAGCCGGGCCTCCAGCTTCTCTTCCAGCCCGGCCTCGATTCGCTCTCGAAGGCGCGCCTCGGCACGCCTTTCCGCTTCCGCCAACGTCTTCTCGTCACACCCTCGCGCCGCCTCCGCGCCGGACGCGACCCCGGGCGGCGATGCCGCCGCAGCCACCTGCGCCGATTGCCCAGGGCCAGTTTCGGGCGCCGCCCGGTCTGGCCCTGCCGCCACCGGAGCCACCCGCGGCGCGCCCGCGGTGATCAGCGCCACGGTGATCTCGACGCTCCGGGTGTCGGGGGGCATCACCATCACCTGCGGGACGACCCGATCTTTCGGCAGATTCTCGAGCGCGGCGATCTTCATGACCTGCGCCGAGCGGCGCACCGCCTCGACCGTCATCGTCGGCTCGTCCGGCTTGGCCAGCCGAAGCCCAAGCCTCATGCCTGAGTCGGCCGCGCACTTCGCCAAGAGCGCCACCGCTTCTTGGTCGATGAGGGCCATCGAACCGTCCAACTCGTCGAACCGGACGATCACCGCCTTCAGCACGCGCGGAAGGGGAACTTCGGGGCCCGGCCAGGTCCCTTCCACCGGCGCTGCCAACGTCCCATCGGGCAGCGACAACTCGCAGGCTGCCGAACGCTCGTCCGACGGGGCGGCCGATTCCGCGGATTGAGCGTGGGCCGACCCGCCCCACGCGAGCGCGAGGCACGCGACCACGGCCGAGAGCGCGTGCGTCCACAGGCCGGGGCCCAACCCGCCCGCACCTGACTCCGTCCGCGCCGGTCGGGCCACGGAGGCCGCTGCGATGTCGCTTCTCGGCGTCACTCGAAGGCCCCTTCGTACCCGAAGTCGGAGGCCGGCGCATTGTACTCGGCCCCGCCCGCGCGACCCCGCCAAGGCCTGTACCGACGGGCTGCTACAGCCCGGCCCGCCGGCGCCGAGCAAGCCAGAGACCGAACGCCAGGGCGAACGGGCTCATGCCCGCGGCGCCGCAACCGCACCCCGGCGGCGCCCCCAGCTCGGTCGGCGCTGCCTTTACCGTGTACTCGACGCCCGAATCGGCCGGATCGCCCCCGTCAGACGCCCCCGCGTCCGGAGCGGTTCCACCGTCGGTCGCGCCGGTCGAGCCACCGCACAGGCCGCTGTCCACTTCGCACGCCGCGCCGGCCCCCAGCGATTGGCAGCTGTCGAAGGCTTGCCCATTTCGCGTGGTGACGGTGCACTTCGGCAAGCACGCCGGCGAACCCACGGCCTGCGGCTGGCACAGGTACCCGGTGCGGCCACACCCCTCGCCGACCGCGCCGCAGTTCGCCAGGCACAGGTGCGTCTGGAACATTCTCCCGATGGCGCCGCACGTCGTCCCGGGCGGGCAGCCGCACGCCGACCCGGACGCCGAGCCGGCGATGCACGCCTGGGTGCAGTACCCCCCCGCCAGCGTTCGCTGCACCGAGCAGTAGGCGCCCGAGGGGCACTGGGCGTCGCTCGAGCAGGCGTCACCGATGTGCGCGACCACGGCGCCGGCGGGAAGGCAGGTCTGAATGCAGGTGCTGCACACCGTGCCCGGGGTGCCGGCGCAGTCGCTTTCCTGGAGGCAGCCTGGAATGCACTCGCCAGCCGACGCCGTCGAGAAGATGGTGTCTCCGCTGCAGACGCTGCCGCTCGGGCAACTGCCCGCGTCGGCCGGGTCGCAGGCGACGAGGCAGGTAGACGGCCCAAGGGGAATTGTGGTGCACGTGGTGCCGCCGTCACAGGCCAGGTAGCTGCAGGGTACGTACGGCACGAGCCCCGCGTCGGCCGCGCCGCCGTCTTCGACCGAAGCGTCCGCGGCGCCACCGTCGCTCTCGCCGCCGTCCGGGTCAGCCGAGCCCGAGTCGGCGCTTCCGCCGTCGACGGCCCCGGGGCACGGTGGCCACGCAGCCGCCAGCGCGGCGACATCGACCGACCCCCAGCCGGTCGCCGAGTCGTAGCCCGGGCCCGCCGAGGGGCCGGTGATTCCATTCAGCGTCAGGTTTCCGCTGGTGATGTCGTGAAACACCTGGGCGCCGCCGTCTTGCTGCGCCAATCCCAGGGCGTACAGCGTGGCGTGCACATCTCCCAGCCGGCAGCCCACCCGGCTGGCGATGAGCGCGAAGAAGCCCGCCGACAACGGAGAGGCCACTGACGTGCCCTGCACAGGGTCGAGCTGCCCCGACACCTGGTCGTCCACCGCGACCGCGGGGGGACCCGAGATGAGCGCCAGGTCGGGCACGCTGCGGCCCTGGCCGCCCAGCGTCAGCCCCGCCTGGTACGCGGGCACCGGGAACAAGATGCTGATGCCACCGCCCCCCGCGCCGCCCTGGGCCCCGTTCCAGGTCACCTCTTGCTGGTACGCGGTCAGCGCGCTGCTGGAATTCCAGGCGGGGGCCGAGATCATGCTCCCGCCCGCGGCCACCATCTCGGGAATCGACGACGGGAAGTCGACCGCCGGTCCCGACTTGTCGCGGCAGTCGTCCGCGCCCGTGTCGCCCGAGGCGGCCGACCAGGTCTGCCCTTCCGTCACTCCCTGAATGACCGCCTGGCGGAGGGCGCCAATCTCGTCCAGCCCGGTTATCTGGTCGTTCGACTTCGCCCCCTTCTCGCACAGGCCCAGCGAGATGCTCACCGATGTCGTGTCGGGGAGGTTGTTGGCGATGTCGTTGGCGCCGGTGGTGAAGACCTCGCTCGCGGGAGCCACCAGCAGGGTGATGCTGTCTGCGTCCGGCACGCCCACCGACTGCATCTCGACGTCGAGATCGAATTCCAGCCCCGCCCCCGACTGGGGGTCGAAGTCGTTCTGCGGGTTGGGAAGGTTTCGCACCACGAACGGCGTCTGCACGTTCGAGATGTTGCGTAGGAAGTAGTTGATGACCACCGGGTCGGCGCCGTTGCCGGGAGGGGTCGCCGTGCTCAGCACCACCAGCTTCTGGCCCTGGCCGACGTAGCCCTGGTCGAGCAGCGGCTGCAAACCGTAGAAGCGGCGGAGGTCCTGCGGGCCGAGCGCGGGGCTGGAGTTTCCGCCCATCGCGATGCGCCGCTGGTAGCGCACCCGCGTGTCGAGCCCAGAGATGTTGAGCACCAGCGGCGCGAAGTCGGGCGGCAACCGTACCCGGGCGCCCAGGGTGTGCACCGACGGCGGTTGTCCTTCGACCGGGGCGAGCGGGGCCCCGAGCAGCCGCTCGACCTGTGCCGCCTTGCCCAGGGCCTCGAGGAAGAGCCGGTTGGGGTGGAGCGTCACCGAGAGCCCTCCGGCCTCGAGCCAGGCGGCCACCCGGGCGTAGGTTTCCGCGGGCTGGCCGAACCGCTCGCCGAACTCCCGGGGGGTCAGCCAGCGGCGGTAGTCCTTCGAGACCGGGTTCTGTTGGGCCAGGCGCAGGGCCGCGAGCTCGTCGGCGTGGGTGAAGCGCAGCGAGATGCCCAGGTGCACCGGCGTGTCGTTGGGAATCGCCTGAGAAGCCGGCAGCGGCGAGGCCGAAAGGAGCGCCGCTTGAACGACAATCGAGAGGATCATTGGATGTCCGGGCGAACGGCCGGCCGCCGTCGAGCGAGGGCTTGATACCGAATCCGCCGACTTCCGTCGAGGGCGCCGGAGCGCTCGGCCACCCGCCCGCTAACCGCCATGCACGAGCCGGGAATCGAACCCGGATGGCCTGTTGAGGGCCTGCGGATTTTAAGTCCGCTGCGTCTACCAATTTCGCCACTCGTGCGACGGGGTTCCACCCTACTCGCCGCGGCCGGAACAGTCGATTCGCGCCGGCCGTTGGGTTAAACCGCCCCCCCATGCTCGAGACCGTCACCAAGGGCTTTCGCGCCGCCAAGAATCGCCTGGCCGGGAAGACCGAGATCAACCCCGAGCTGGTCGACGAGTCGCTGCGCGACATTCGCGTCTCGCTGTTGGAAGCGGACGTCGCCTTCGACGTGGTGAAGAAGTTCGTCGCTCGCGTCCGCGAGAAGGCCATCGGCGAAGTGGTGAAGACCACCATCACCGACAAGGCCGGCCGGAAGATGCGGGTCACCCCGAGCGATCACTTCGTGAA
>JAHFDQ010000410.1 GCA_023248915.1 Archangiaceae bacterium
TGGACCGCGAGCGCGCCTTGCAGCTTCCGGTGGTGCAGGCCCGCTGGCCCGGACACTGAGCGACTTCGGAAGCGCGCTCGGTCAGGGTTTCTTCGGGTTCGGCAGGAAGCGCGCGCGCAAGGACTCGGTCCGCCGGCGAAGGTGCGCGTCCTGGGCGGACAGGAGCGTGGCCAACGAGGCGTACCGAAGCGCCGGCTCGAGGGCGCCCAAGGCTTCCTCCACGTGGGACCGGTCCATCGCCACGTCGGCCAATCGGCGCAGCTCGGCTGCGCGGGGCAGCCTCTCGTCGGGCTGGTAGGCGAAGGCGCACCGCCAGCGGCGAATGGCCCGCTGTGGCTCGGACGCGGTGATGTCGGTGGCGAGCGCTTCCAGGAGCGCCTCGGGCGGAGCCGCCAGGACGGCCGCCTTGCCGTCCGGACAGCGCGGGTCTTCGTCGGCGGTCAGCCCCTTGAGCTTGTAGGTGGAACCTCCGGCGGGTTCCATCCACGCCATCAGGCGCTTCAACCCGGACAGGTAGCCGCTGGGGCCGTGGCAGTCGACCAGCACGGGCGGGCCTTCCGACTCGAGGTAGTCGTCCATCGCCGTCAGGTTTCCGGTGTGGAGGGCTATCGCCTTGTCCCCCAGCCCGCCCACGTCGAGGATTTCGGCGTCGCGCAGTGCGTCTGCCAGCCCTCCCAGGTCGGGAAACCCGATGAGCGGCCGGCGCTGGCCGAGGCCCTTCAGGGTTTCGCCGACGCCTCGGGACCTGCTCTGGACGGCCGAGAAGGCGAACTGGGGGTTGCCCTTCACCGCGGCGCGGCGGGCGAACGCCTGGTCGAAGGCGGCGCCGGTTGCGAGGAGCAGCATCACTCCGGCCAGTGCCGCAATGGCGCGCGTCGGCCAGGGCTTCCCCATTCGCCCGCGGGCGCTCGACAGGCCCGCGGCGACCGCGGCGCCGAGGAAGGGCGCCGCCGGCGCGAGAAACCGCCACTCCCCCATCCAGTCGCCCTTCGCCTCCAAGGCGAAGAGGACGGCGGCGGTGGCGAAGCCGAGCGCGAGGAAGGCCCGCGCCCGTGTGGACCCGAGCAGCAGGGAAATAAGGCCACCGAGGGCCGCGGCCCCGAAGGTCCAACTGTTCGCGGCGCGAAAGCTCTCGACGTAGCCGGTGGGGTTGAAGTCCCAGAGGCGCTTGGCCCAGTAGGTGTTGGGCACCACGTCGGCGAAGAGCCACCAGCGAAGCGCGGCCCAGCCGCCGGCCACCACCGCCAGGCCGAGCAACACCCGCCCCGCGGCTCGCCAGGGAATCCGCCAGGCGAACGCGCTCCAGAGCCCCCACACCGCGGCGGTAGCGCCGACGTAGAGTGGCGCCTCGGGCCGGGCGAGCACCAGCGCGCCCAGGGCCCAGCCGGCGCCGGCTCCTTTCTCGAGGCGCATGCCGCGCAAGGCGAGCGCGCCCGCCAGCGCCCCGGTGAAGGCGAACAGGCCGGTCTCCATGCCCGACGAGACCCAGGCGGAGAAGGTGGGGAAGGCCGCGGTCAACAGGGGCGCCACCGCGTCCTCCAGGCGCAGCGGCCGTCCCTCGGACGCGGGGCCCCAGAGGCCGAGCACGAAAAGCGCCCCCGCGCCCAAGAGCACGCCCGACCACCAGGCGAAGGCCTCGGGCGCCGCGTGCAGCGGCACCGACAGGCCCAAGAGCATCGTCCACAGCGGGCTCGAGAAGGCCTCGACGACTTGAGAGTTCGGCGTGGCCCGAAAGCCCGAACCCTCGAAGAGCGTCCGGCCGTAGACGAACGAGATGCCGGCGTCGTCCACCACCGGCCAGGACAGCCAGTGGCAGAAATAGACGAAGCCGCAGGCCACCAGGGTGAGCAGGGCGGCGGTGGCAGTGGTTTCGAGTTTCGCCCCCGGTTTCAATGCTCGGACACCCTCGTTCCTCGACGTCGAGGCCCACCGCTACCACACTTCAGCGGCGCGACGGCGGGAGGCGGGTGACGGGCGGGGGCTTCGGGCCCGCGGGCGGCTCGAACGACGCGTCGAGAGCTCCGGACTGCTTCCACCTGTCGAGCGCGTCTCCGGAGATGCCGAGCTCGAACCGCAGCGCCTCGCACAGTTCCTCGCCCGAGAGGTCGCGGCTCTCCCGTGCTCCGGTCGTCTTCGAGTGCCGGGTGTTGCCGACCAGCACCGTGACGCCCCCGGGGCGATTTCGGCGCGCGTACAAACGCTGGTTGAACGGGCCGCGTTCGCGAGAGGCCTCGTAGGCCGCGAGGTAGAAGGCGTGGTCGACAGGTTCGGGCTTCAGGCGACAGGGGAACGGAGCGGGGACCGGGAGCATGGTGAACCAGAGCAGGTGAGTTCCACCGTCTCGCTCGACCTCCGCCGGGACCACCGGGTCGTGGTTGTCGAAGGCGGCGTCGCCGAGCGGGAGCGGTTCGTTGGTCAGCATCGAAGAGTCGACGAGCCAGTCCCGGCCGTCGACGGTGACGCGGACGCTCGCGTGGTTGACGAACCCCAGGTCGCGCATGAAACCCGCGTTCCGCTTCGCGTCGAACCCGGCCCAACGCACCAGCTCGTAGAGCGCGTTGCTGGAAGGCCAGCAGGTGCCGCCCGTGCCGTGAGCGAGCCAGGCCTCGAAGAACTTCGACGCGTCGCCGCCCGGCAGCGGCCCACCGCCCGAGCCGCGCAGGGAAATCATCTTCAAGACGTTGTCGAAGGGGACGCGCTCGCACCACGCGCGATAAAGGGCCCGCAGTCCCGCCACGTCCGCCGACGGCACGGCAGAGAAACCGAGCCGTTCGAGGACGCGCGCGCCGAGGTCCGCAGAAAGGCCAGAGCCGTCGGTCGTCGCACCCATGGGCACCCCTCGAGGAGCCCAAGCTAGCACTCGTTTCACGATGTTGCCGGAGGTCCGGGCCAGCCAGCTTCACTACAACGAACGACCCAAGGACGCGACGTGGCGCGGAAGGGGGTTTCGCCGGCCTGAGCGCGGCCCTTCACCGCCTCAACCCCCGCACCGCCGCACCGGACGTTGTTCGCGACCGCGCGCGAGGATTGGCAGTGGGTTGACCGCCTCGACGCGCAGCAGACGCACCCGGTAGACGCCGAAGTGGAGGTGGGGCGGCGTGGTGCGCGCGTTGCCGGTGTTGCCGACGTCGCCTAGGGCGTCTCCTGCGTGCACGCGCTGACCCGAGCGCAGACCCGGCGCCCAGTCGTCCAGGTGCGCGTAGTAGTAGAGGCTCCGTCCTTCGCCCAGCACCCACACGACGCGTCCGCCGAGCGGATCATTCCCGACTCGCCAGACGACTCCGCGCGTCGCCGACACGACGGGGGTTCCACGCTCGGCGAAGAGGTCGGCGCCCTGGTGCAGCCTGCCTCCGGAACGAGGGGCGTGCCACGAGCTGCAGGTGTCTGAAAGCTCGAGCCCGGTCACCGGCATCTCGAGGCGTGGTGGAAGAACCGCGTATTCCGTCGCCCACAGCCACAGGCAGACGTGGCGATTTCGCCACGCCGCCGCGGTTGCCAGTCCCAGGCAGACGAGAATCAAGAGCATGGGGAGTCGACGTCGACGCACGCGGGAACGCAGAGCATGCGCGGTGCCAGTCGGGCGGACGTTTTCGAACCGCTGCCCGTCTCCATGCCGGACATCAGGTTCTTCCGAGGGAAATATCCGAAGTGCGGCATGGAGACGGGCAGAGCCTTGAAACTGGCGCCCGCAGGGCCTTTCGCGCCAGATGAAAGCTGGGCTTACGTGGTATGCAGGTGTGGGGCCGGGACCGAGGCGGGCGAAGAGGGGACTCGATGAGGCGACCCTGGATTGTCGTCTGCCTGTGGGTCGCTGGGTGCGGCCAATCAGCCCCAAGCGGCGATTGCCTTCCGGCGATGAGTTCCTCCTATGAGGGGTCCGAACTTCGAGCATGTGCCCTATCCATGGGCGCAGCGGAAGTCGTCCAGGCGAGGGTCGTCGAGTGGGGCTGCCCGAAGATGGTGGACCTTGGGAGCAGCCGCTACGTGGCGAGTCGGTTGACGGTGGACGTCGTGCGGGCCGTCACCGGAAGCCTCAGCGGACGCGAGCGCGGGAATTGCCCGGCGTAGGGGGACGGCGGAAGCGACGCCGGGCCGTGATGTCCGCCGCGCGAGCCGGGGTGAATGGACCGGCTACCGCCGGCAGACGAGGTTGCGGCCGCCCTGCTTCGCCCTCCGGCAGGCGTCCTCGGCGGCGTCGAGAAGGTTTCCCGGCAACTCGTGCTTGCGCATCGCCACCACGCCCACCGAGATGGTGAGTCGGTAGTCGCCGAAGGCCGAGCTGTGCAGCGTCTTCGGCACCGTCCGGCAGACGGTCTCGGCGAGCGCGTTGGCGGCATCGAGCCCGACGCCGGGCAGCGCGATGGCGAGCTCGTCGCCGCCAAGCCGGCCGATGGGGCCCTGGCCGTTCACCACTTCGGACACCTTCGCCGCCAGCCAGGAAACCGCCTGGTCGAGCGCGTCGCGCCCATGGAGGTCGTTGTGTTCCTGGAGGTCGTCCACGTCCAGGTACAACAGCGACAGTGGCCGGTGGGCGCGCTTGGCGGCGGCGACGGCGCGCATCAGCTCGTCCTCGAAGCGGACTTTCTTGTACGCCCCGGTCAACAGGTCGACGTGCCGGGCGACGTCGGTCACGGACGCTTCACCCGCTTCGTCTTCTCGTGTGCCTTTTCGAAGCCCGAGTAGTGGCGCAGCGCCTCGTCGCCAATCTTCTGAATGTGGGCGTTGTTGAGGTACGCCGAGATGGGCGCCGCGATGACCGGCACGGCCCGCCCGAAGGACTCGAGCCCGCCCCGCTCGAGCAATACGGTCGCCAGCTTCCCCATCACCTTCGGCGACGAGCGCTGCACGGGGCCGACCCCGTTCGAGTAGCCCATCAGATCGAGCAGCTCTCGGCGCTCTCGTTCGGTCTTCAAGCTCACTTTGTGCAGCACGGCGATGTCGGTGAGCAGCATCACCTGCAGGTACGCCATCGCCACCAGGTCGAGCGGCAGCGTCAAGAGGCCGAGCGCTCCGCTGACCCCGCCCACCATGCTGGCGATGCCCTTCTTGTTGTCGATGAGCCGCTGGGCGAGCTCGCGCTGGCCAGCCGACGGGTAGCGCTGCTGCAGGTCGTCCACCGCGCGCTTCGACCGCGCCGCCTCGCGCAACACCAGGTCGGACAGCCGCTGGTTGGCGAGGGACTTCAGCTTCGACGGCGTCAGGCTCTTGACGAACTTGAGCTGGTCTCGAATCGGGTCGTAGAAGGCCACCCGGCTCAGCCTCCCAACTGCCGCGTGAAGGCTTCGAGCCGCTTCTTGTCTTCGGCGCTCATCATCGAGAACCGCACGCCCATGCCGAAGTCGTTCGAGTCGGGGACGTTGACCACTTCGCCCTCGCACACGATGGCGCGCCGTTCGCCGGGCAGGGTGAACGAGACGGTCAGCCGCTGGCCCACCTGGTGGGGGATGGCGCGGTCGAAGAAGGCGCCTCCGACGGACAGGTCTCTCGAGGAATGGAGCGAGAACCCGCGCTCGTCGCGAAGCTCGATGGCGATCGCGACCGGAACGCGCGTCGCGGTGCGTCGCTCCAGCGAGGAAGAGTCACTCATGGGGACAGCATAGGCGATCAGACCGCGGTTGGGAGCGTCGGGGAAGCTCAGGCGCGCGAAACGTCCGCTCGTGAAAGGAGGAACCGGTGCAGGCGCCGCCCGGCCTCGGCCGACAGGCGCCGGAACGCGAGCCGCATGCCCCAGCCCGGGGCGCAGTGGCCCACCACCTCGGCCTTGACGGCGAGCGGCTGGGTCGAGTCGTCCGGCAGGTACACCACCAGGTCG
>JAHFDQ010000074.1:0-9915 GCA_023248915.1 Archangiaceae bacterium
CACCCGGGCTTGTCGCCCAGGCCGATGATCGCCTGCTTCCACCCGCCGCCTCCGGCGTATTGGGTGCTGACAAAGTCGCTGGAGAAACGCTGCCGCCATTGCACGTAGAAGTCGGCGTTCTCCCCGAACTGGACGCTGAGATTGTCCGAGAAGTTGGTGAAGTAGGAGCCCGAGGTGTCGGCCGGCGAGTTGGACGGCACCGTGAACATCAGCGAGCTGGCGCCCGAGGCCTTCACCGAGGTGTCGAGGGAAGGGGAGGCCGCTCCCGGCAGGGTGCCATGGTTGTCGCCATAGGTTCCGGCGATTTCGCCGGCCGACTCGAACCCCACGCACCGAAGCACCCCGGGCTGCGCACACCGCGCGGCGAAGTCTTCGCTGGGGGTGCCCCCGGCCTTTGCGCACCAGGCAACGGCCAAGGCACCCGCGACAGAAGCGAGTCGATTCACTCGGGAGGGTCCAACCTTCGAGCCATTCCCTGGAAGATACCAGCCAACTCCGGCTTCTCGAGCTCCCCTGCGCCAAATCCTCTCGGACCGGATGCGGTGTCTCGCCGGGTTCCCTTAGCTCCCAACCGGGCTCGCGCTGCGACTTCTTCCGGCCATGGGGACATCGACCTGCATGATTCCCGCAATGGGTACGGTTTTTGTGCAGCTCGACCTGGGCGGATTCGGACACAGCTCCGCAACCCCATGAAGTTACGTGGTGAGGGAGCCCTGCTCCCGGGCGATCACCGCGCCGCTACCTCTTCTTGCCCTTGGGCTTTTCGGCCTTCGGGGCTTCCGGGAAGTTCCGGGCCAGCACCTCGGTTGCCGACCGCTTCAGCCCCTCGACGTCGGCCTTCTCGGCGACGGCGGTCAGTGCTTCCTTGGCGTCCTTCGTCTTCACCTCGTCGAGCAGCGCCAGCACCCGTTCGCGCATCTCGACGCCGAAGCCCTTTTCGCCGATCACGAAGTCGCGCACCAACTCGGCGGCTTCGGGTGAGGATCTCACCGTGTAGTTGTCCCACAGCGGCCAGAGCACCGAGTTCAACAGCTCGGGGTTGTCGGGGTTGGCCTTCACCAGCTCGCGAATGCGGCGCACCACCTCGGGGTTCTGCACCGCGCCCAGCGCCCCGGCGGCGGCCTTGTAGTAGGCGTAGCCGCGGGGCTTGTGCACGTTGATCGCCTGGCCCAGCGTGGCGAGCGCCGCCGAGTCGCCGATGCGCGCCGTGCCGACGGCCAGCGCCGGCAGGTAGTTCAGGTCGGTCTCGGGCTTCACCACCTCTTCCAGCAGGTACGCGCGGCCCTCGGCCGAGTCCACCTTGCCCAGCAACTCCATCGCCGAGCGGCGCAGCGACACCAGGCCGAAGGCGTCCTCGGGCAGCTTCTCGGGCCGACGGGCCAGCGCCAGCACCACCGGGCCGAACTCGGCCGGCAGCCGCTTCCACTTCGCCATGCCCATGCGGTCGAGCACCGCGGCCCGGACGTACGGCGACGGGTCGCCGGCCAGCGCGTCGAGCAGCGCCCCCATCGCCGTCGGGCTGGGCTTGGCCTGGTCCGTGGCGTCGGGGCTCACCATGTCTCCGAGCAGCGTCATCTGGGCGGTAAGGCGCCACACCGGATCGGGGTCGGCGCGCGCGGCGAGAATCCACTCCTGCTCGTTGATCGACGCCTGGTTCACCCGGGCCAGCGCTGCCCCCTCGCGGTTCCAGTCGACCCACTGCGGCAACGCCGGCAGGTCCAGCTTCAGCGTCACCTCGGGCTTGTCCATCACCAGCACCTGTTCCTTGTGGTACGCCGGTTCGCTCTCGCGGTGAATGACGATGGGCAGCTTGAAGACGAAGGGCCCCTTCACGTCGGCGTGGTTCGGCTGCTGGCGCACCTTGAGGGTGGCGGTGCTGCCGCTCCAGCTCCATTCGGGGAACAGCACCGGGTAGCCCCGCTTGCTCAGCCAGGCGTCCTTGAAGGGACGAAGCTCTTTGTCCTTCTTGGTGACCGACCCCACCAACGCGAAGAAGTCCTCCGAGGTGGCGTTGCCGAGCGCGTTCCTCTCGAGGTAGGCCTTCAAGGCCTTCTTCATCTCGGCCTTGCCCAGCCAGGTCTCGAGCATGCGCAACACGTGCGCCCCCTTGACGTAGCTGATCGAGTCGAAGGTCTGCTCGACCCCGGCCAGGCCCTTCTGCGAGAGCGGGTGCGCGCGCGGCCCGTCTTCCTTCCGGAAGTAGTCCACCACGGTGTCGAAGGCGCGCTCGACCTTGCCGCGGTCGTTCTCGTAGTAGGCGTCCTCGGCGATGTCGCCCAGGTAGGTGGCGAAGCCCTCGTTCAGCCAGGCGTCGTCCCACCACTTGCAGGTGACCAGGTCGCCGAACCACTGGTGCGCCAGCTCGTGCGAGATGAGGCCGGTGATGCGCCCGCGCCCGTAGATGTGGTTCTTGTGCTCGAGCACCAGGCCGTTCTCGCGGATGAAGGAAATCGACGTGTTCTCCATGCCGCCCCAGGTGAAGCGCGGCACCGCCACCTGGTCGTACTTCGCCCAGGGGTACTTCACCCCGACGAAGGCCTCCTCGGTGCGCAGCGCGGTGGGAGTGAAGTCGCTGGCGACGAAGGCGCGGTCGCTCGAACCCTTCGGCACCCAGAGCGACGCCGGCACGTCTCCGGTCAGCGGCACCTCGTCGAACAGGCCGACGGCCAGGGCCACGCCGTACACGGGGTGAGACTTCTCCTGCGACCAGTGCACGCGCCGGAGGTGCAGCGGCCCTTCCGCGAAGGTCTCGTCCTTCAACTTCTTGCCGTTCGAGAGCACCTGGTACCGCTCGTCCACGACCGCCAGCACCTCGGACGTGGCCTTGTCGTCGGGCTGGTCGTTGCAGGGAAAGAGCCGCTCGGCGTAGTCGGGTTCGAAGTGGGTGAAGTAGTAGGGCAGGGCGTCGGCGTCTTCGTTCGCCACCGTGAAGAACCCCTCGTTCACCGTGGTCGCCTTGCCGGTGTACTCGAGCTCGACGGTGGCTTCCTTGCCCGCGGCCAGCGGCTTCGCGCACTTCACCGTCACCGTCCCTGTGTGGGTCGCCGGGTCGTCCTTGCTGGCGAAGGTGGCGGCCCCGCCGCCCGCGGTCGCC
This sequence comes from Archangiaceae bacterium, assembly GCA_023248915.1. Lineage (GTDB taxonomy): Bacteria > Myxococcota > Myxococcia > Myxococcales > Myxococcaceae > JAHFDQ01. The sequence continues at coordinate 3,095 of JAHFDQ010000074.1, forward strand.
GCCTTGAAAGTCAGCCCGTAGGCGTCGAGCTCGACCTGGGTCAGCGCAGTCTTCGGCTTCAGGGTGACGGCCACCTTGCCGTCGAAGGCGCCTTCGTCTCGCAGCCGCACCTCGACGCGGTAGTGGGTGACGTCGTAGGGCCGGGCCCTGGGCGCGAATGGCTTTTGCGCCGGGGCGGCCGACAGTGCGGCGAGGGCTAGCAACGCGGCGACCATGGGGGCTCCTATCGGAAGGGGCGCACCGTAGTGCAGCTGGCAGGCGAACGGGCGAGGAAACGGCCGGGGCTTCCGGGGGTTGTCCACGGGCCCTACCTTTTCGTCCAGGAGACGACCATGGCCGTTCTACACGCGAACGAACAGGGGTTGGGCAGGGGCGTCAAGTATGGCCGCCGGTACGCGCAGACCGAAGAGCTGTTCCACGCGCACCAGCTCGAGCGGCAGCTCGAGGCGCTCGCCAACGAGCCCGACGGTCCGCCGAGCGGCTCTCGCGGTCCGCCCATCGGCAGCATCGCCACCGGCTCGGTCGCGCCCGAGGACTCGGCGCCGCGCCAGGCGGTGGCCGAGGCCAGCCGGCGCGCGGACGCGGTGGGCCGGGCCGCCAAAGAGCTCTGGGCGGCGGTCTTACGACTCGGGCGCCTGCCCGCCGAGATGCTGCGGCGGGGCGGCCGGCGCCCCACCACCGGGAGGCCGGGGTGGACCTGACCATCGCCTCGTACAACCTGCACGGCGGAGTCGGCTGGGACGGGAAGTTCGACCTCCGCCGGATTCGCGACGTCCTTCGCGAGGTGTCGGCCGACGTCGTCGCGCTTCAGGAGTGCGGTGACTTTCGCGCTCCTCCCGACTCGACCGAACGGCCCGAACAGCTCGCCGAGTGGCTCGGGTTTCACATGGCCTTCGCCCCCAACGTCGTTCAGGGCACGAAGCGGTACGGTAACGCGCTGCTCTCGCGGCTGCCGATTCGGCGCTCGCACAACTACGACCTGACGGTGAGCGGCAAAGAGCCGCGCGGGGCGCTCCTGTGCGACTTCGACGTTGGTGGGGGCCGCCTGCTGCACGTCTTCTGCCTGCACTTAGGCCTTTCTCCGCGCGAGCGGCGCGCCCAGGAAGCGCTGCTCTTGTCGGCGGAGATCTGGCGCGACGCGGCGAGGCGCGACCCGGTCATCGTCTGCGGCGACTTCAACTACTTCTGGAACGGGCCGGTGCCGGCCCTGGTGCGCAGCTCGATTCGCGACGCCGCGCATGAGTTGGGCGAGGCCGGGCGCACCTACCCGGCGCGGCTGCCGCTGTTGCGGCTCGACCGGTTCTTCGTCGCCGGCAGCGTGCGCCCCCTGGCCGTGCGCGTGCATCGGACTCCGCTGGCCGCCGAGGCGTCCGACCACCTGCCGGTGGTGATGCGCTTCGAGGTGCCCGAGATCGAGCACACGCCGTTCGAGCTTCACCCGGTTCGCCGTATCGGCTGACGTTTGAGCTACAGTGCCCGCCCGAAAGCAGGGTTGTCGGCCCAACGGCCGGTGCTTACGTTTCTGAGCCGCACGGGTGAGCGCGATGGCCGAACCCATCGAAGCAGCACGACGGGACGGCCCCAGCCGGGGCCTGGCGGCGTCGCTCGCCGGGCTCGCCGACGGGTTGGGCAACCTCGTCGCTCAGCACGTGCAGCTCGCCCGGCTCGAGGCCGAGGCCGACGCGCGGGCGGTCGGGGGAGAATTGGCTCGGGCGGCAGTCTTCGCCGCGCTGGCGGTCGTCGGCTACGCCCTGTTGTGCGTGGCCGCCGCGGTGGCGCTCGCCCAGTGGCTGCCACTCGGCGCCGCGTTCGCCGCCGTCGGGGGCGTCAACCTCGCCGGCGCCGCCTGGGGCCTCATGGCCGCGGCCCGCAGGTTGAAGGCCCGCAAAGTCCTGGCCGGCTCGCTCGACGAGGCCACCCGCAGCGCCGCGCTCTTCGCGAGGGAACCTTCCCGTGGCTGACCTGGCGCGCCGCCTGCCCAGCACCCCCGCCGAGGCCCGGGCCGAGCTCGAGCGGGCCCGCCAGCAGGTGGCCACGTCCGCGGCGGCGCTCCGGGCGGAAGTCGCCCGCTCGACCGAGTGGCGCGGCTGGGTGCGCGAGCGCCCACTCCTCTTCGTCGCCGGCGCCTTCGCGCTCGGCTTTCTCATCGGCAACCGGCGCTGAATCTCATTACCTGAAGGAGCGAGCTTCCATGGAAACAACCCCTCAGCAACTCGAAGACCGAGCCCGCGAGCTGCAGGCCAAGCTGGCCCCGCAGATTGAGCAGGCGCGCGAGGCGCTCGGCACTTTCAACGAGAAGGCCAAGGCCTTCATTCGGGAACGGCCCGGCACCTGCCTGTTGGGGGCGTTGGCGGTCGGCTACCTGGTGGGCAGGCTGGCGTCACGGCGCTAGAGAAATGAGGCGAGAAATGGAATCGCAACCACCTCCCGGAAACGGGGCCAAGAGCCACCCGCCGCACCCCAGCGTCGGTGAACGGGTGGACCACCTGGGCCAGAGCGCCGAGGCGTTCTATTCCGACGCGCGCGGGGCCGTGTCCGACCTGGGCGACCTGTTCGACGTGAAGGGCCGGGTGAATCGCCACCCCTACGCGATGGTGGCCGCCGCCGCCGGCGTTGGTTACGTGCTGGGCGGGGGCTTGTTCACCCCGCTGACCGGACGCATCTTGCGCCTGGGAGTTCGGCTGGCCGCCCTACCGTTCGTGAAAGACGAGCTGGTTTCGATGGCGGAGCAGGCGGTGGACGCCTTCGTCGTCGGCGCCAAGGCGGCGAGCGGCCAAGGTGAGGCAGAGGCAGGGGCAAGCGGCGAACCGAGCAAACCCGTGGTGTAGCGCAGTGGAGGTCGTCATGAAGATGGGCACATGGAAGAGCCTGAAGCAGTTGAAGGAACTTGATCGGGACGACCTGCTCGACGCGATCGGCCTCGAGACGAAACGCCATGCCACCGACTACATCGTGCCGGCGCTCGCGGTCTTCGGGCTCGGCGTGCTGGTGGGGGCCGGGGTAGGGCTCTTATTGGCTCCGAAGCCGGGGGCCGAGCTGCGTGGCGACTTGCGCGCCCGACTGGGTCGGAACGGCCAGGCGGCCGGGGCCGTGTCGCCCGAGGCCGGCGCCTCGGCTCGAGCGACCTGACCTGGCAGCGAAGGAGCGCGAGGGCGCGGGTGGCGCTAGCATGCGCGCATGGTTCGCCCCCTTGCGGTCCTCGTGTGCGCAGCGGCCTGCCTGGCGGCCGGGTGCGTCGGCCATGAGCGGCTGACGCGCGTCCAGCGGCTCTCCGACGACGAGAAGGCGCTCTTCTCGAAGTACAAGCAGTTCATGACCGAGGGGCAGCAGGACGAGTTCCTCGCCCAGACGACGCCCACCGCGCGGGAAGACTACGTCCGGGGGTTACACGTCGAGGAACGGCTCGAGCGGTACCCGAAGTACGTGCGGGACTCCATCTGGCAGCAGGAAGTGGTCGCGGGCATGGACGCGCAGGCAGTCTTGCTCACCTGGGGCCTGCCGACCCTGCGCGAGTGGGACGACGCCCAGCGCGCCAAGGGCAATGATGTCGAGCGGTGGAGCTACCGGCGCGACGACCGCTTCGTTCAGGTGGTGATGTCGAACGGGGTGGTGACGCAGGTGGTGACGGCCGAAGGCCAGCATTGATGGCGCGGAGGGCGAAAACGCCGCACGGCCGCAGGGGTGGTGAAGCGAAGGCGAGGGGCCCTCGACTCCGCTCGGGCCGAACGGAGGATGCGCCCGAGCGTCCGGTGAAAGCTGGTTCAGGCCGGACCGCTGGCGCGAGCCCGCTCGCCCGCGCGTTCGGGCTCGAGACGCTCGAGGCGGCTTATGAGGCCTGGCGCGAGGTCGAGCTCGCGCACGTCGCGGAAGCCGAGCGGCTGGCCGACGAACGGCGCCGGCTTTCCCAGCAGGGCGACTTCCTGGTCGGCACCGTGCGCGCGGCGGCGGGCCCCGTCGCCCCAGCGCCGAAGGGCCGGGTGCTGGCGCGCCGCGGCGGTGAGCTGGGCGCCTTCTTGAAGCAGGCCGAGGCCCAGCTCGACTCGGCCCGCGCCGCGCTCGAGTTGCGGGCGGCCAAGGCCGACGCGGCCTACGCGCAGGCGGCGGCGACCGCGACGGCGGCCATTCGCGAGCGCGCGGGCCGCTTCCTCGAGCGCGTCCGCCCGCGCCTCTCCCTCGCCGTCCGGCCGCTGGGCCCCTCGCGCTTCGTGCTCCACGTGGCGCGGGTGAAGCCCGACGAGGCCGTGCTGCTCCTGGTCCTCTTCACCGGGCGCATTCCGTCGCGCTACGACTTCCTCTTCGACGACTCGACCGACGACGTGCTGCTGCCGCCGCCGGCGCTCTACCCGGACGCGGGCGTCCCCGGGGACGCGGTGCGCCCCGGACCGAAGGCCCTCGCCGACCGGGTGCGGGACGGGGGCGACGTGCTGCCGGTGAAGGGGCACCTGCCGGTCTTCGTTCCGGGTTCCGCGGGCGCGCCCGTCTTCTACCGGTTGCTGCAGCGCGGACCGGTGATGGAAGTCGAGATCGCCGACGGCGACGCGTTTCGCAACGCGCTGACGAAGGAAGAGGCCGAGGCCTTCTCGGGCCACCTCTTGCGCCTGAAGCTCGAGGGCCGGGTGGACCTCGAGCTGGAAGCCGGCTGACTACTTCGTCCGGAACACGCCGATGTCGGCCGTGCCCCCCAAGATGGCCGAACCGGTGAAGAGGTTCTGCGTCTTCGGCCCGCCCAGCTTCACCGACTGGAAGATCACCAGATAGGTCTTGTTGGTCGCGGGGAAGGCCGTGCCCGGAATGGTGACCGACGTCGCCTTCCAGTCGGACGGCAGCGCCACCAGCTTCAGGAATTGCAGCGGCGTCGTCGGCACGTTGGTGTAGGACGGTTGGCCCTTGTCGCCGTTCTCGGACACCGGGAAGACGGTGACGAAGCCCAGGGGCCGTTCCTGGCCGGTCGGCGGGTCGGGGCGGGTGAAGGTGAACGCGGTGTTGGTGATCTGGTCGACGAAGCCCTTCGCCGGGTGGAACTGGTTGATCTTCTCGATTTGCGGCACCTGGACGATCTCTCCGACGAAGGCCTCGCCGCCGAGATCGGCCGTGAAGTCGTACGTCTTTCCGGCCTCGTAGCTGAACGTCGAGTCCTCGAGGCTCGACTTCGAGAAGTTGCCGTTGCCGTCGTTCTTCATCGCGATGCTGGTGCCGCCGGCGGGGGCCAGGAAGACGTTGGCCTTGGCGTCGCCGGTCGGCGCGACGTCCAGGCTTTCGGAACTCCGCGAACCGAAGAACGCGAACGCGACGGTCACCGGAGGCAGCGTCAGCCTGCCGGCGTCGAACGAGAAGCCCGCGTCCACGGGGAAGCCCGCCGCGTCGAAGCCGCCGTCGATGCCCGCCATCGCCTCGGGGGAGATCTCGATGGGGGGTGTGGACAGGAGTGTCGCCACCAGGACGTTCTTGGCGGACGGGTTGCCCTGGGTGGTCAGCTCGCACGCCACGGGGAGCGCGACCAACGCGACCGCGGCGCAAAGGGGAATCAGTTTTCGCATGGGGGAAGCCTCGGGTCCGTGGAAAGCTGGCCTGGGCCAGCAAGCATAGCAGGCAGGGCCCGGCGTCGCAGAAGTAGGCGACCGCGGTGAAACGGCTATCCTCTCGCACAAGGTGCGAGCTCTTCCCGTCCAGTCCGCCGGAAGGCGCTTCGTCCAGAAGTTCGGGTTCGCGTTCCTCTGGGCGGCCTTCTTCGGGACCGTCTTCGGCGGTCTCGTCTACTACCGCGCGCCGCGCGCCGCCTCGAGCGACTCGGACCCGCGCTTCGGCTGGGCCCGCTCCGCCTTCGACCGGCTCGAACTCTTGACGTACGACTGGCGCGCCCGCGAGCTGGGAGCGCAGTCGACCCGGTCCGACTCTGTCGTGATGGTGGGCATCGACGACGAGGCGCTGGCCAGCGCCCGCGAAGACACCTCGCACGTCCTGGGCGGCTACCCCTGGCCCCGCGAGGTGTTGGGGGGCCTGTCCGAGCAGTTGATTCGCGAAGGCGGCCGGCTGGCGCTGCTCGACCTGCCCTTCGCCGACCTGTCGCCACGGGGCTGCGCCGCCGGTTCCGATGACCAGCAGTTCCGCGCCCGCCTCGACCGGCTGCCGCAGCGCACGCTGCTGACGTTCGGCTGGTCTGCAGGCGCGCCGCCCCGCGCCGAGCGCGAGCTCCGCCCGGCGATGCTCTTGGTCGGCGATCACGCGTCGTTCGACGAGGCCCGCGAAGACGTGCGGAAGATTCTGGTCGAGCAGGCGCCGGCCTACCTCGTCCCCGACGGCAAGCGCTTCCAGCTCTGGGCGGCGGCGGCGTCCGAGACCAAGGCGAAGGAACTGGGCGACGCGCTCGGCCTCGCCTCGCCGCGCACCGTTCGCCAGCGGCTGGCTTCCGAACAGGGGTACGAAGTCCCGGCGTGGCGGCTGTTGGCCTCGTTCGCCGAGGTCGAAGTCCCCGGCCTCGACGTCACCCGGCTGCCCCTGGCGCGCTCTCTCGAGGCCCCCGCGGCGCCGCTCCTGTCCGAGAAGAGCCTCTATGGGGCGCAGCCGGCGGCCGCCGACCACGACGGCACCGTCCGAGGGGTCTCGCAGTTGGTCTACTTCGCCCCGCCCGGCAGCCGCGGCTTCCTCTTGCCGACTGCGCCGCTCGCCGCGGCCATGCAGGTCACGGGGTCTCGCAAGCTGGCCTTCGCCGACGGCCGGCTGTCCATCGGGGGCCAGCTCTCCATTCCGATGGACGAGACCGGCTTTTCGCTCATCCGCTGGGACGCGGCCGAGGCAGGCCGCGGCGCGCGCGGCTCACTGAA
>JAHFDQ010000074.1:9925-15101 GCA_023248915.1 Archangiaceae bacterium
GGTCTGGAAGGTGCTGGTCAACCTGTGGGACCACGAGCAGCGCCGCGGCGTGGCGCACCACGACAACGAGCTGACCGGCCGGGTGGCGGTGGTGGCCGACGCCTCGAGCCACTCGGCCCAGCCGCGCGCGACCCCCATCGGGCCGGTGCCGGGGGCCGCGCTGGTCGGGCAGGCGCTGGTGAACCTCTTGCGTGCCGACGGCATCACCCGCGTCGCGCCCGAGGTGGACCTGCTCGCGACGTTCGGAATGGCGCTGGCGGGGGCGCTCTTGACCGTCCTGTATTCGGCGCTGTTCAAGGCCCGGTCCGGGTTGCCGAGCGCGACCTTGTGTGTGGCCGTCTTGGGAACCGCCTGGGTCTTCGTCGCGCGGACGCTGTTCGTCAACGACCAGGAGTGGGTGGCCATCGCCGGGCCGCTCGCCGCCGCGTCGACCACTTTCTTCGCCGCCACCGGGTACGCCTCGGCGATCGAGCGCCGGTTCCGCGAGTTCGTCACCAGCGCGCTCGGCCGCTACGTCCACCCCGAGGTCGCCCGCCGCGTCGAGAGCGACATCGGGCTGATGCACCCCGAACGCCGGGCGGTGACCTTCTACGTCGCCGACCTGGTGGGCTTCGGCACGGCGGCGGCCGAGCTTCCGCCCGAGCAGGTGGTGGCGCTGTTGCGCGAGGTCTTCAGCGAGGTCAGCCAGTGCATCGCCCGGGCCGGCGGCCACGTCGACAAGTACGTCGGCGACTCAGTCACGGCCTTTTGGGGGGCCCCGGTGCGCCTCGAACATCACGCCCGTTCCGCTTGTGGGGCGGCGCTGAACGTCGACCGGGTCATCGAGGGCCGGCGGGCCGCCTGGGAGAAGACGTTCGGCCGTAAGGTGCAGGTGTGCGCCGGTCTGGCCTCGGGCGAGGTGGTGGCCGGCGACATGGGCTCGGAGGTCAAGGCGAACTACACGGTGGTGGGCGAACCGGTCGGCCTGGCGGCGCGCCTCGAGTCGGCGGGCCGCCGGTACGGGGTGCGAATTCTCGCCAGCGACGCGACCTACGAGGGCGCCCGGGGGCCGTATGTGTTTCGGGAGGTCGACCGGGTGCGCTGGAACGCGAACGGACCGGTCGAGCGGGTGCACGAGCTCGTCGGGCGCGTCGAGGACTTGGGGCCCGAACGGGCGAAGCAGGTGGCGGCGTTCCTCGAGGCGCTGGGCGCCTACCACGCCCGCCGGTTCTCGGACGCCGAGGCGGGCTTTGCCCGGTGCGCCGCGGCGGGGGCCGACCCCGTGGCCGAGCAGTACGCTGCCCGGTGCCGGCGATACCTGGCGTCGCCCCCGCCGGCGGACTGGGACGGCGTTTTCGCGGCGCCGTGAAGGGGTGTAGCCGCCCGCAAGGGGGTGCCAACGGAAATGGCAGGTGCCGGTTCGAGGCCCAGCGACTTCCTTGTGCGCCGCCGCCCGAAGCCGGTCGGCCCGGGCCCCGCGCTCCGCCGCGTCACGGAAAGGACGGAGAATTGGGTCCGACGCGCGGCCAACCTCGGGGTCCTCGGACCAGGACCCAATCTCTGCCCATTCCGTAACGGTCCCGCCCGGCCGCTCGCCGCGGGAGACGTGCGCTGCGGACTCGGGCCGGCGCCATCGGCGAGTGGCCGCCCCCCGGGCCTGCTTCTCGAGCTGCTTTACCAATATACAATATAGAGACAACAAGTGCTCTACTAGTTACGTCTAGGTACAACACCCCCAAGAATCGTCCGGGTAGGGTGGGTCGGCGGCGACCACTGAGGGCTCGTCCTGGGCCGGTCGCCCGACTCGGGCGCGGCGTGGAGCGTATGCAGGGTGGCGTTTGGCCCGGGGCTTGCGCCGAGAATCCGGTGCGGACCCCCGTTCGCCGCGAATTCCGCGGCGGGTCCGGTGGCTCTGGACCTGGTCGCGAATGGGACGGCACACGGTCGCAGGCCCGAGCGCGCCGGGGCAACTTCGGCCGATCTGGGACCGCCGGAAGCTGGAGGATGCCGATCAGCAGGGAGCGCGCGTCCGGAGCGGACCGCCCCCTCTACCCTACCTGCCAAGCAGCTCGAGCTGAACGTCAACCCGGTCGTTCCGGGTGGCCTGCCGGTGAAGCCCCAGAAATTAGTGACCCTGATGGGCAGGTGAACGACCGGCTCGAGGTGCCGGGCTGGCTCGGTGACAAGCGGGCCGCTCCGACGCCCCGCAAGTTCAGGGAAACACTCCCGACACGACGGCGCCCCCGGGGGCTGGTGTCACGGCCACCGGGCCGCCCCACCACCAGAGCGCGACTCCCGTCACCGCCAGGGCGGCACCTCCCGCGAACAGCCAGTTCGCCGCGGTCGCGTCCGTGATGGCGCGCTTCTCGAGCTCGAGCTCGCGCTGCTGGGTGATCTTCGCGACCTTCTCCGAGGGGCCGGGCGCCGCGGCCGCGATCTGGGCGCGCGCGCTCGCCGACATCACTCCGAACACGACGCCCGTCACGAGCGCCGCTCCCCCAGCGGCCGCGAGTCCGAGCGCCGCGACCCGACCGCCGGGCAGCCGCCCCAACAACCCGGGTCGTTCCACTCCGGCGACTTCCGCGCCCTTGCCGTCGATGCGAGCCTCGAGCGGCAGGTCGGGAGCGCCTACCGTGGCCAGGACGGCCTCGTGGTCGCCCAGGTATTCTGCCCACCACCGAATTGCCGGCCCCACCACCGGCGCCTGGGCCACTCCGGCCGTCACCGACGCGTCGACGGTTGCCCAATCGGCACCCTCCGGTCGGACGTGAAAGCGCACCCGCCGGCCCAGCGACAGCGGGTCTGACGCGACCTTGATCGACAGCGACTTCAACGTGCCCTGGCTCTGCTCGGGAGGAAGCGCGGACACGTTCAGCGCTCCGCGGTCGGCCACCCAGCGCGTGGCGGCTGTCCAGGGGGCCGTCACCCGGGGCGGGTAGTCGCCCAGCAGATTCCGCCGCGGGTCCAGGCACAAGAGCATCTTGAAGGCTTCGATGGCCTTCTGGCCCTGGCTGCCGAGGCCGGCGACGATGCCCTGTTGCTCGAGAATTCCGAGCAGCGTGGTCCGGTCGTTGCCGGGCGACTCGAGCGCCAGCCTCAGGGCCTTTTCGGCTTCGTCGAGGTCGAGGTCGATCGTCGCCTGACGGGCCCGAGAGAGCTGCTGCGCCCCCGTCGGGGCGGGAGCCGCGGCAGAGGCGCTCTCGAAGAGCAGCAGGGCCACGAAGCCCAGGGCGTGCGCCATGGGTGAACGCTAGCCGACGCCCGGGGTCCGCTCCAACATCCGATCGTTTCCCCGAGCGCCGAATTGACAGGGCAGGGCACCCGGCCGAGAGTCGAGCCGATGGATGCGTCGAATCCGGCGCTCCCGCGCGTCCCCTGGAAGGCGGGCGACACGATCGGGCGCTACCGTCTGCTCGCCCACCTCGCCACCGGCGGGATGGCGGAGATCTGGCTCGCGCAACAGGACGGTCCGAAGGGCTTCGGCAGGGAAGTCGTCATCAAGAAGATCTCGGACGCCTACCTCGAAGACCCCGAATTCATCGACATGTTCCTCGACGAGGCGCGCCTCGCGGCACAGCTCAACCACCCGAACGTCGTTCAGATCTTCGACCTTGGCGAGCACCTCGGCGGGTACTACATGGCGATGGAGTACCTGGACGGAGAGACCGTCGCGGTCATGGCGCGCAACGCCAAGACTTCGGGCCTGTCGCTGCCGCTGCCGTTCGTCGCGCGCATCATCGCCAGCGCCGCCGAAGGGCTCGACTACGCCCACCGGAAGGTGGGGCAAGATGGCGCCCCGCTCAACATCGTCCACCGCGACGTGTCGCCTTCGAACCTGGTGATGACGTACGACGGCATCGTGAAGGTGGTCGACTTCGGAATCGCGAAGGCGGCCAAGCGTGCCTCCCACACCCAGGCGAAGCAGGTGAAGGGAAAGTTGGCCTACATGTCGCCCGAGCAGGTGCGGGGCGAGGGGCTCGACGCCCGGTCCGACGTCTTCGCGTTGGGCATCATCCTATTCGAGCTCTTGACGTTGACCCGGTTGTTCAAGGTCGAGGACACGTTCCAGGCGTTGGCCGCCATCGGCGGCAAGGCGCCGCTGCCCTCGGCGAGCGACCGCAACCCCGAAGTGCCCGAGGCGCTCGCGGCCATCGTTGCGAAGGCCCTGTCCCGAGAGCGGGAATCCAGGTTCCAGACTGCGCACGAGCTGTCCGCCGCGCTCGAGGGTTGGCTGCGGACGGTCAAGGACGCTCCGAGCGCCGCCGAGCTTTCGGCGTACATGCGCACGACGTTCGCGGACCGAATCCAGAAGCGGGCTCGGCTGCTCGAACAGGCGCGCGCCGGGGCCACCCCCGACCCGATGCCCGAGGTGCTGCTGTCGAAGACGCCGTCGATGCCGGGCTCGACTGACCCGGGCGTTGCGGTGCCCGCGGACGGCGCGGGGGGGCAGGCCGTCTCGCCCGACGCGCCGAGGCATGCCTCGAAAGAGAACGTCGTTCTCCCGACCCACGCCGAGGCGGCGGTCGCCCCGAGAAGGAGGTCTTCGCGGGCGCCCCTCGCGGTCGGCGTCGTCGCGGCGGTGGCGCTGGGTGCCGCGGTAGTCTGGTTCCTCGGGCGCGGCCGAGAGGTTGCCGCGCCGGCGGTGGCCCCGGCGCCTCCTCGGACCGCCGTCGGGCGGCTGACGGTGCGCACCGAACCGCCCGGGGCCTCGGTTTCCATCAACGGTAAGGACCGCGGGACGGCTCCCCTCGTCGTCGACGATGTCGAGGTGGGCGAAGTCCGGGTGCTCGCCGTGCTGCCTGACCGGCTCCCGGCGTCAAGGACATTGACGCTTCGGCGTGAAGGAGAGGCGCTCGAGCTGGCCCTCGAGCTGCCTGCGCCGCCGGCAGTCCGGCCACCCGAGCCGGCTCGGCCCGTCACGCCGCCCAAGGTGGTGGGTCAGGGCAAGCTGACGCTCGACACCACGCCCTGGGCGACGGTGTACGAGGGCGAACGCCGACTGGGCGACACGCCGCTCATCAAGGTGCCGATCGTCGCCGGCCGCCACGTGCTGAAGTTGGTAAACCCTGAGAAGGGGGTGCGGACTACCGTCGTGGTGGAAATCCGCGCCGGGCAGCTCACCGTCAAGAAGCTACAGCTCTGAGGGCCGTCGGGCGCCGGGGCTCGAGACATCGAATGCCACCAGGCCTGAGGAGCG
>JAHFDQ010000411.1 GCA_023248915.1 Archangiaceae bacterium
TCGACGTTGGCGGATCGCGAGCGAGTAGCGTTGTCCGCTCGACACATCAATCTCAATCTCCTACGTCAACCCTGAAACCGCCACCACCTGCGCCCGCTTCCCCGCTCCATTCGTCTTCGCCGCCAACCCCGAGCAGTACTTCTTCGACCGGCTGCTCTCGGACGACGTGCTTCGGGCCATCGACGGCCTGCCCATCGACTTCCGGCTGGTGGTGATTCTGGCCGACCTCCAGGAGTTCTCGTACAAGGAGATCGCCGAGATCATCGACTGCCCAGTAGGCACCGTGATGAGCCGGCTCTTCCGGGGGCGAAAGCTGCTGCAGAAGACTCTCCGGGATTACGCGCTCGGCCAGGGTGTTCTGCACCCCGAGTCGGAACCGGGCCCCGGCCCGACGAGCCTTGACGAATATCGATCGCGGAAAAAACTGGGGTAGAAGCGGCGGTGGTTCGATGGTTTGCAGCTCGGTTCGCGCATGACCTGCCCCGAATTCGAGACTTTTCTCTACCCTTACCTCGACGGTGAGTTCGGCCCGGCCGAGCGCGCCGACGTCGAGAAGCACCTGGCCGGTTGCGGGGCCTGCGCGGCACGGCTGCACTCCGAGCGCGCGGTGCACGACGCCATCCGCGGCAAGGTACGGGGGCTGTCCGACTCGCCCCCCGCGCCCGAGGCGCTGCGCGAACGCATTCGCGGCGGGCTAAGGGCGGAACGGCGGCGGGAAACCACCGCGCAGTGGTCGCGCTACGCGGCGGCCGCGGCGGTGGTGGCGGTCGCCGGGTCGAGCGCCTACTGGTACGCCCGGCCGCACTCGCGCCAGCGCTACGTTGACGACGCCGCGGCACGCCACGCCAAGCGCTACCCCCTCGAGATTCGGCAGCCGTCCGCGGGCGAGATTCAGGACTGGTTCGTCGGCAAGCTGGACCACCGGGTGCCGGTGCCCGTCTTCCCCAACGCCCAGTTGGCCGGAGCGCGGCTGGCCAACGTACAGGACAAGCAGGCGGCCTACATCGCCTACGACGCCGTGACGCCCCCGGGCGCCACCCCCCGCCGCATCGGCCTGTTCGTGTACGACGACAAGGCGGGCGACGCCGACTTCACGGCGGTGCCCGAGGTCGGGTCGAGCCACGGCTACAACGTCGTCAGTTGGCGGGAAGGCGAAGTCGTGTACCAGTTGGTGAATGATCTCGACGAGTCCGACATCCGCCAGATGCTCGCGGCCGAACGCCAGAGGCCGCCGGCCGAGGCGCCTGCCGGTCCGATGAATCCCCTGCCGACCCTGCCGGGCGTTCAGCCGGCGGCGTTCCACCGTTGAACCTCGCGGGCGGGCCCTATTTCCCGCCCCTTTCGGACCGTTGACGACCCCGAGGGCTGTCGATACCCTCCGTGCGCTCTGGGAGTCTCACGCCACCCGCACCGGCCGGATGTTTATGTCAAAGAAAATCCTGATCGTAGAGAGTGACGCGGCTCTGGCGCGGACCACGCGCGCAGGGCTCGAAGCCAAGGGGTTCGAGGTCGAGGAAACCACGGACGGCAAGGGCGCCGCCGAGCTGGTCCGGAAGACGCGCCCCGACCTGGTGGTGCTGGCGGTCGACCTGTCCGCCGGGCAGAACGGCTACATCATCTGCGGCAAGCTGAAGAAGGACGACGAGCTGAAAACCATTCCCGTCGTCATCGTCGGGAACCCCGACGGCTTCGCCCAGCACAAGAAGCTGAAGACGCGCGCCGACGAGTACGTGCCCAAGCCCATCGACCAGAAGCTCCTGGCCGAGCGCATCGGCGGCCTCATCGGCATGCCCGAACCGGTCGCGGCCGAGGTCGTCGACGAGTCGCTCAGCCTGTCCGACCTGGTCGACGACGGCGAGGACAGCCGCACGAGCGAAGAGGCCGCCCCGGAAGAGCCGGCCCCCGAGGTCAGCGGCGGCACCGTCAAGGGCGACGCCGACCTCGATATGCTCGACGCCGCGTTCGACGACCTGTCGGCCAAGCCCAAGGCCGCCAAAGCGGAGACGCCGCCCCCGCCCGACGACCCCGACGCGATCTCCGCCGAGGAGGAGATCTCGCTGTCGAACGTCATCGAGGAAACCTCGCTCAGCGCCGAGAACGAGGCCGAAGACGCCCTGAACGCGCTCTCGGACGCTCCGCCGGTGCCGGCGCGTGCGAAGGCGGCTCCGGCCCTTGCCCCCGAGCCGAAGCCGGTCCCGACGATGGAACGGCGCGCTTCTGGAAGCATGCCGGCGGCCGACGCGGCCGAGCTTCGCGACCTCAGGGCCAAGGTCAAAGAGGCCGAGGCCGCCCGGGCCGACGCCGTCGCCAAGTCCGACGAGCTCGAGGCCCGGGTGCAAGAGCTCGAGGCCGACGTAGCCTCGAAGTCCGCAGACCTCGAAGCGGTCAAGTCTTCGTCCGGCGGCAAGCACGACAAGGACCTGTTCGCCGCCAAGGAAGCCGGGACCAAGAAGGACAAGGAGATCCTCCGGCTCAAGTCCGAGCTCAACCAGAAGGACAACGAGATCGTCGAGCTGCAGGAAAAGCAGAACCAGCTCGAGCAGCAGTCCTCCGAGTCGTCGGGCGAGATGGCGCGGCGCGACGCCCAGGTCAAGACGCTGACCACCAAGTCCGAGCAGTTGACCGCCGAACGGAAGAAGGTCGACCAGCAGCTCGTGACCGCGAAGGAAGAGGCGCGGACCGCGAGCGCCAAGCTGTCCGAGCTGCAGACGGACTTCGACCAGCTTCAAGAAAGGTTGACGGCGGCCGAGGCCGACCTCGAGACGAAGGTGAAGGCTTCGCAGGACGAGCTCGACGCGCTGAAGCAGACGGCGACCGGGCAAGCGGACGAGCTGGCCTCGGCCAAGCGCGAGACCGACGAGGTCCGTTCGCAGGTCGAGACGCTGCAGGCTGAAGCCGACGCCGCGAAGAACCAGCTCACCACCCAGGCCACGGCCTTTGCCGACGAGACCGCCGCGCTGCGCAAGAAGATCGCCGACTTCGAAGAGTCCGCCGTCAAGCACGAGGAACGGGTGACCAAGCTCTACGCGCGCATCAAGGGCGACGAGAAGGTCCGCGAGAAGACGAAGAAGGCGCTGTCCATCGCGCTGCAGTTGCTCGATGAACAGCCCGGGGCCATCGACGCCGCCGACGAAGAGGCCGCGGCGTAAGGCGCCTCTACTTCTCTTCCTTCTTCGGCGCGTTCTTCTTGTCCAACATCTTCTTGGCGAGCATCTGCACCGCGTTGGGCACGTTCTTGTCGCGCGCCAGGTTCTTTATGTCGGCCTCGCGCAGCGTCGCCAGGAAGCGCATCGCCAGCGCCTGAGGCACCTTCGGGTTCTTCACCAGCGCCAGCTTGACCGGGTACATCTTCACCCACTCGCGGTCGCTGTAGATGACGCGCAGCACGTCTTCTTGCGCCGCCCGGTTGTGGGCGATGGTCAAGACCTCGCCGTCGGTGATGCGCGGGCTGCGGATGACCGCCACGGCCACCAGCTTGTTCGAGTCGCGGATGAGCAGCCCGCGCGCTTCCTTGTTGCCGAGCGTACCCAGCTTGATCTTCTCGGCGATGTTCATCTTCAGGATGCGCTGGGTCAGCGTCATGCGCGCCCCCTCTTCCATCGGGGCGGCGGTCTCGTCGCTGAGCTGGGAAAACTCCTTCATGATCTGATCGGCCGAGGGGCCGGTGTCGGGTGGCTTGGTGATGACCTCGGGGCCGAAGAGGCGCACCCGGGCTTCCTGCATCGCGGGCACGTCGGTCAGCACCTGACCGCTGCGGACGGCGAAGTCGCAGACCGAGTCCATCAGGGCCGGCGAGACGTTCGGGTTCTGACAGAGCTGCCGGATGATGTCGTCGTGCCTTAAGACGCGAAGTTGGTTGTTGCCGATGATCTCGGCCACCCGGGCGCTGCAGCGCTTGGCTTCGCCCGCGACCGCCGAGTCGGGCGTGCCGGCATTCAGCACCAGCATCTCGACGTACTGGTCCTTGTCCCAGAGCTTGTCGATGTAGAACCCGAGCACGGGCGGGGGAACCCGCTCGTCGCGGAGCGCCGTCGTCAGGATGCGGTCGGGCAGGTTCGCCGAAGTCTTGTCGGCGGCCTCGCGCACGCCGGCGTCGGCGTCGAACGTCAGCATGAAGAGCGCCCCGAGCATGTCGGACGGCGACAGCGGCACCAGCGTCTTCGCCGCCATCATGCGCAGCGCCACCGGGGCCTTCGGGTCGACGTGCTTGCGCAGGTTCGGCGGGAGGAACTCGGCCGAGATCGGGCACCCGGCCGGCGCGCCGGCCAGAGCTGGAGCTGCCGGAGCCGCCGGAGCCGCCGCGGCTTCGGGGGCGACAGGGGCCGCGGGAGCGACGGGGGCTTCCGGGGCTGCCTCGGGAGTGTCGCTCATGGCGCGTGATTCCTCTCGTAGATGATGCGCAGTCCTTCGAGCGTCAGGAACTCGTCCACCTCGGCGATCGCCTTCGACTCGGCGGCGATCAGCGGGGCCAAGCCCCCGGTGGCGACCACCCGCAGCGGAAAGCCGAGCTCGTCGCGCATGCGGGCGCAGATGCCGTCCACCAGCCCCACGTAGCCGAACATCAGGCCCGACTGCATCGAGTGCACGGTGTTGCGGCCCACTACGTGCGGCGGCCGCGTCAGCTCGACCCGGGGCAGCTTCGAGGCGTTCTCGAACAGCGCTTCCATCGCGATGTTGATGCCCGGGCAGATCGACCCGCCCAGGTACTCGCCCTTCGGGCTCACCGCGTCGAAGGTGGTGGCGGTGCCGAAGTCGACGACGATCAGCCCCTGCCGGTGCTTCTCGTAGGCGGCCACCGCATTCACGATGCGGTCGGCGCCGACCTCGCGGGGGTTGTCGTACAGAATCGGCATGCCCGTCTTGACGCCAGGCCCCACGAACATCGGCCGGACCTTGAAGTAGCGGTCGACCATGCGCTCGAGGGTGAACTGCATGGGCGGCACCACCGAAGAGACCGCCACCGCGTCCACCTTCGCCGGGTCGATGCCCGAGTACCCGAAGAGCTGCCGCACCAGAATGCCGTACTCGTCGTAGGTGCGGCGGGAATGCGTCTCGACCCGCCAGTGGTCGAGCAGCCGCTTGCCGTCGTAGGCGCCCAGGACCGTGTTGGTGTTGCCGACGTCGACCGCCAGAAGCATCGCTACCCCTTCTTGGGCCGGACCTGCTCGACGTCGCCGGCCAGCACCCGCTCGACGGCGCCGCCCGGCCGGCGCACCAGCAAGGCGCCCGAGTCGTCGATGTCGACGGCCACGCCCCGCAGCTCGGAATGCTCGGTGGTCACCTTCACTTCCTGGCCCAGCGTCGAGGCCAGCTTCTTCCACGCCGCCCGCACGGGGCCGAAGCCCTGCTCGGCGTGCAATTCGACCCAGTGCTCGAGCCGGGTCAACAAGGCCGCGGCGAACAGCGCCCGGGGCACCTTCTGCCCGCGCGCCTGCAAGAGCGAGGTGGCCGTCTTCTTCAGGTCGTCGGGGAAGTCGTCGGCGGTCGCGTTCAGGTTCACCCCGATACCCAGGACGACGTAGTGCACCCGCTCGGGGTCGGCCGCCAGCTCGGTCAGGATGCCGGCGATCTTCTTGCCCGCCACGTGCACGTCGTTCGGCCACTTGATGCCTGCCTCGGCCCCCGCCTCGCGCAGCGCTTCCGCCACCGCCACCGCCGCCACCAACGTCATCGCCGGCGCCCGCTGGGGCGGAAGCTCGGGCCGGAGAATGCACGACAGGTAGAGGTTCAGCCCCGGCGGCGAAACCCAGGCGCGGCCGCGTCGCCCCCGGCCGGCGGTCTGCGACTCGCAGA
>JAHFDQ010000412.1:0-5266 GCA_023248915.1 Archangiaceae bacterium
ACCGTCCCCGCGGCGCCCGCGTAGTCGAGCGTCGGGGCGGCGGTGGCCACGGCGACCGAGAGCGTGACGGTGGCGATGGGCGAGGAACCCGCCGAGTTGGTGGCGACGAGGTTGTAGGTGGTCGCCGACATCGGTACCGGCGGCGTCGCGTCGATGACACAGGTCGCGGGGTCGACCGTCATCCACCCGGGCTTGGCCGGCGACCCGGTGATGTCGCAGCCGGTGAGCGCGGCGCCGTTGGCGGCGAGCAGCGTCGGGAAGATGGTCATCGGACTACCCGCGACGCCGTCGGTGTTGGCCGCTCCGGCGAAGCTCAAGGCCGGCGCCCCGGCGACGACGACGAGGGTGACCAGGGCATCGGCCGAGGTGCCCCCGGCGTTGGTGGCGACCAGGGTGTACGAGGCGGACGCCGCGGCGGCCGCGGCCGAACCGGAAATGACGCAGGTCGCGGAATCGACCGTCAACCCGACCGGCAACGGCAGGGTGGACGCCTTGATGCCGCACGCCGACAGCGCGCCGCCCTTCAGGTTCAACGTGCTCGGGATGACGAACATCGGCGTGCCCGCCACTCCGGACGTTCCCGTCGAGGTCGCGTAGCTGAGCACCGGGACGCCGGGGTTCACCGTCAGCGTGACGGTGGCGTCGGCGGAGTTGCCGGCCGAGTTGGTCGCCACCAGCGTGTACTGCGTCAACGACGCGGCCACCGCCGGAGTGCCCAAGATGGCGCAGGTGGCGGAGTTGACGAGGAGGCCGGCCGGAAGCGCAGGCGTTCCCCCGCGGATGCCGCAACCCGTCAGCGCCGCGCCGTTCAGCGCGAGCGACGCGGGGTTGATCGTCAGGGCCTGGCCGACGGTTCCGGTCACGGCGCCGGCCGCGTACGAGAGCGCTGGGGCGTCCGGGGACACGGTCAGCGCCACTGCGGCCACAGCCGAGCTTCCTGCTCCGTTGGTGGCGATCACGACGTAGACCGTGGACGGGCTCGCGGCACCCGGCGTACCCGAGATGACACAGGTGGCGGAGTTGACGGTCAGGCCGGCGGGCAACGCGGGAGAGGTGCCCGCCAGCGCGCAGCCGGTGATGGCCAGGCCGTTGCCGATGAGCGCAGTAGGCGCCACCGACATCGGGAGGCCGAAGACGCCGATGGTGCCGGTCGACCCGACGTAGCTCAGCGTCGGCACGTCGTTCACGGTGAGCGCCACCGTGGCCGCCGCCGACGTGCCCACCGAGTTCGTCGCCTGGACGGTGAAGGTGGTGGTCGCCATCACGTTCGACGGCGCGCCCGAGATGACGCAAGACGTGCCCTGGAGCACCAACCCCGGCGGCAGGGAAGGCGTCACGTCACAGGCCGTCACCGAGGCTCCACCCGAGTTGAGGGTGGTCGGCCCGACGGTCATCGACAAGCCCTTCCGGCCGACGGTGCCGCCGGCCCCGACGTAGCTCAAGACCGGCAAGACGGGCGCGACCGAGAGCGTCACCGTGGCGCCGGCCGAGTCACCCGCGGCGTTGGTGGCGACGAGGGTAAAGGCGGTCGCCGCCAGCGCGGACGAGGGCGAACCCGAGATGACGCAGGTGGTGGGCGCCACCGACAGCCCGGCCGGAAGGACCGGCAACGTCGTCGCCAGCCCGCAGCCGGTGATGGGCGCGCCGTTCAGCGCCAGCGTCGTCGGCGAGACGGACATCGCGATTCCGTAGGTGCCCGAACCGCCGGTCGCCCCCGCGTAGCTCAACGTCGGAACAACAGGGGCGACGGTCAGCGTCACCGCCGCGTCGGCGGAAGCCCCGGCCGAGTTGGTGGCCACCACGGTGTAGCTGGCCACAGCCGCCGACACCGTGGGCGTTCCCGAGATGACGCAGGTGGTGGGCGCGACGGATAACCCGGCGGGCAGCGCCGTCGTCCCGCCCTTGATCGCGCACCCGGTGACCGAGGCTCCGTTCGCCGCGAGCGTCGTCGGGGTCACCGACATCGCCACCCCGAACGCACCGGTGTTGCCGCCCGCTCCCACGTAGCTCAGCGTCGGGACCGACGCGGCGACCGTCAGCGACACGGCCGCGTCGGCGGAATTCCCCACCGAGTTGGTCGCGACCAGGGTGTAACTCGCCGTCGTCGCCACCACGGTGGGCGAACCGGAGATCACGCAGGTCGCCAGGTCGACCGTCAGCCCGGCGGGCAGCCCAGTAGTCCCGCCCTTGATGGCGCAACCGGTGAGGCTGGCGCCGTTCGAGAGCAGAGTGGTGGGCGTGACCGACATCGCCACCCCGAAGCTGCCGGACGTACCGGTCGCACCCGCGAAGCTCAGGGTGGGCACGTTCGGCGCGACGGTGAGGCTGACGGCCGCGTCGGCCGAGTCGCCCGCAGAGTTGGTCGCCACCAGCAAGTACGACGCCGTGGCCACGGCCACCGTCGGGGCGCCCGAGATGACGCAGGTCGCCGCGTCCACCGTCAGGCCGGCGGGCAGCGGCGTCGAAACCTTCGCGGCGCACGCGCTGACGGCGGCACCGTTCGCCGCCAGCCCAGTGGGACTGACGGTCATCGCCACGCCAACCGTGCCCGTGGTGCCCGTCGCGCCGGTGAAGCTGAGAGACGGCACGTTCGGGGCCACGGTGAGGCTGACGGTCGCGTCCGACGAGGTTCCGGCCGAGTTGGTGGCCACCACGGTGTACGTGGCCGCCGCGGCAGCCGCCGTCGGCGTGCCCGAGATGACGCAGGTCGCCGCGTCCACCGTCAGGCCGGCCGGCAGCGCCAGCGTCGAGGCCTTGATGTCGCACGCGGTGACAGTGGCGCCGTTCGCGGCCAGCGCCGTGGGCGTGACGGTCATCGCCACGCCGAAGGTGCCCGAGGTGCCCGTCGCGCCGGTGTAGCTCAGCGACGGCACGCTCGGGGCAACCGTGAGGCTGACGGTCGCGTCGGCGGACGTCCCGGCCGAGTTGGTCGCCACCATTGTATAGGTGGCCGTGGCGGCCACCGCCGTCGGGGTGCCCGAGATGACGCAGGTCGTCGCGTCGATGGACAAACCCGCGGGCAGCGCCGCCGTCGAGGCCTTGATGTCACACGCGGTGACGGGAGCGCCGTTCGGCGCCAGCGCGGTGGGAACGACGGACATCGCCACGCCGAAGTTGCCGGACGTCCCGGTCGACCCGGAGTAGCTCAAGGTGGGCAGGTTCGGGCTCACCGAGAGGCTCACGGTCGCGTCGGCCGAGTCACCGGCGGTGTTGGTGGCGACGAGGGCGTAGGTCGCGGCGGCGGCAGCGACCGCCGGCGTTCCCGAGATGACGCACGTCGCGCCGTCCACCGTCAGCCCGGCCGGCAGCGCCGACGTCGAAGCCTTGATGCCGCACGCGGTGACGGCGGCGCCGTTCGCGGCCAGCGCCGTGGGCACGACGAACATCGCCACGCCGAAGGTGCCGGTCGCGCCGGTCGCGCCGGCGTAGCTCAGGTCAGGGACGTTGGGGTCTACCGACAGGCTCACCGTCGCGTTGGCGGAAGCCCCGGCCGTGTTGAAGGCCACCAGGGTGTACGTCGCGGCGGCGGCGACCGCCGTCGGCGCGCCCGAGATGACGCAGGTGGTGTCGTCAACCGACAACCCCGCGGGAAGGGCCGTGGTCCCCGACTTCACGTCGCAGACGGTGACCGGCGCTCCGTTCGCGAGCAGCGACGTCGGGCTCACCGCCATCGGCACTCCATAGGTGCCCGCGGTGCCCGTGGCCCCCGCGTAGCTGAGCGCCGGCGCGGCGGGGTTGACCGTCAGGCTGACAGTCGCGTCCGCCGAGGCGCCGGCGGAGTTGGTGGCCACCAGGGTGTAGGTGGTGGCGGCCACGGCCACCGTGGGCGTGCCCGAGATGACGCAGGTGGTGGCGGCGACCGACAGGCCGGCCGGCAGCGCCGCGGACCCCGTCCTGGTGGCGCAGGCCGAAACCGCCGCGCCGTTGCCCTTCAAGGTGGTCGGGCTGACCGACATGACCGTCCCGAGCGTGCCGGTGGTGCCGGTCGAGCCCTGGTAGCTCAGCGTCGGCACGGCGGGATTCACGGTCAGCGTGACGGTGGCCGCGGCCGAGGCGCCGACGCCGTTCGTCGCGACGAGGCTGAAGGCCGTGGCGGCAATCGCCGCGGTGGGCGTGCCCGAGATGACGCACGTCTCGGCGTTTACCGATAGGCCCGCCGGCAGCGCCGGCGAAGCCGCCGCGGTCGCGCAGGCCGACACCGGCGAACCGTTCGCGCTCAGCGTCGAAGGGGCTACCGACATGGCCGTGCCGACGGTGCCAGACGTTCCGACCGCCCCGGCGAAGGAGAGCGCCGGTACGTCGTTGACCGTGATCGACACGGTGGCACTGGCCGCGCCCGCCGCGTTGGTCGCGGTCACCACGACGTCCGCCGCCGCCGAGACCGCCGTGGGCGTTCCCGAGATGACGCCGGAAGCGGCGTCGATCGCCAACCCGGCCGGCAGCGCCGGGCTCACCGCGTAAGAACCGACCGCGCCGCCCGCCACCGTCGGCGAGTTGGAAGTGATCGCCGCGCCCACCCGATACACCGGCGCCGCGTCGGAATACTGAAGGTCGCGCGGCGCTTCGAGCGTGCCCCCCTGCGGCCCGCAACCGGCCAGCCCCGCCAGAACCACCGCGACCGCGACGACACTCCGCACCGCGACGAACGATCGCTTCACGAGCCACCCTCCCCTTGGGGACTTGCCCCGAAAGGGTCAGGAGGCTAGCACTTCCAATAACTCGATTTCGAACACCAAAGCGGCCCCGCCCGGAATCAGCGGCGGCGACCCGTGGTCCCCATACGCGGTGTCCGAGGGGCAGACCAGCCTCGCCTTGCCGCCCGCCTTCATGCGCTGCACCCCTTCCGTCCAGCAGCGAACCACGCCGCCGAGCGGGAACTCGGCCGGCTGCCCCCTCTTGTACGAGCTGTCGAACTCGGTGCCGTCGGGCAGGGTGCCCCGGTAGTGCACCTTCACCTTCGACTGCGCGTTGGGCTGCGCCCCCTGACCCGCGGTGAGCTCGAAGTACAGCTCTCCCGAGGCGAGCTTCTCGGCTCCGGGTTTCTTCGCTTCCTGGTCGACGAAGGCCCTGGCCTTCTCTTTCACGGCGGCCGTCCGGGTGTTGGCGCGGGCGCGCGCGAACTCCTGAAGTTGGGGCTGCATGGTGCGCCAGTCGAAGGCGGGCGCCTTGCCGGTGGCCCCGTCGGACACCCCCCGCATCACCCACTCGGCCTCGGCCAGGGACAGGCCCAGCGGCTCGAGGTTGCCCGACATCTTCACGCCGAGCG
>JAHFDQ010000412.1:5276-5782 GCA_023248915.1 Archangiaceae bacterium
GACGCCGGCTCTCGATTCGCCGAAGCCGACGCCGGCCCCTTGGAACAGCCGCACGCCAACGCCACCACTGCGAGCACCCAGAGACGACGCGCCATGAATTCCTCCCGTTCGGGGCGCGCAACCTAGCAGGGCGCGCTACCTACGGGCGAGGCGGAACGTCACCTGACGCTTGACGGTGTCGAGCACGACCAGGCCTCCCCGCCACAACCCGTTGCCGAGCAGGCCGGCCAGCTGGATTCCCGTCTTCACCATCGGCGTCAGCGCGCAGGGCGCCGCCGGGTGAACCGTGAGCGGCCCCACCTTCAAGGGCTTCGACGCGACCAGCGCCGCCGCCGCGCTGCCCCCGGCCCCGTTCAGCACCGTCGCGGCCTCGGGCTTCGCGTCGGAGTAGAAGTGGCTGGACAGCACGCAGGCGCCGGAGTGCCCCGTGTCGAGGCCGAACAGTCGCGCCGGCCCCTCGCCGAAGCGCGCGGGCACCGCCAGGTCGAGCCCGGCCGTCACGTAGT
>JAHFDQ010000413.1:0-1899 GCA_023248915.1 Archangiaceae bacterium
ACCAGCATGACGAGGGTTTCCTGCATCTGCTTGGTGAGCCGACCGACCAGCCCGAAGTCGATGGGGGCCAGCACATCGCCCTCCATCACGATGAAGTTCCCCGGGTGCGGGTCGGCGTGGAACAGCCCGTCCTCGAAGAGCTGCTTGAAGGACAGGTCGAGCAGCCGCTCGGCCAGGCGCTTCCGGTCGATCTTGGTCAGGTCGAGCTGCGAGAACTTGGTGCCCCTGATGAACTCGAGCGTCAGCACCGACCGGCCCGACAGCTCGTCGAACACGTTCGGAATCTTGACGCCCGGGCGCCCCTGGTGGTTCTTGTGGAAGGCGCGGACGTTCGCGGCCTCGTTCACGAAGTCCAGCTCTTCGTGGATGGCCCGGTCGAACTCCTCGACGATGCCGGTCGGGCTGTAGACGCCCACTTCCTCGATGACCGCTTCCAACGCCTTCGCCACGTGGCGCAACACCGACAGGTCGGCGCGAATCTGTTCGCCGATGCCCGGGCGCTGCACCTTCACCACCACCTCGTCGCCCTGCAGCGTCACCGCCCGGTGCACCTGGGCGATCGACGCCGCCGCGAGGGGGGCGGGGTCGATGGACTTGAAGAGCTCTTCCGGCGGCTTGCCGAGCGCTTCCTTGATCTGCGCCATCACCTGCTCGAGCGGGAAGGGCGGGGCGTTGTCCTGCAGCATCGACAGCTCTTCGATGAACTCGGCCGGCAGGAGGTCGGCCCGCGTCGAGAGCACCTGGCCCAGCTTGATGAAGGTCGGCCCAAGCTCTTCCAGCACTCCCCGGAAGCGCCGGGCTACCGACTGGCGCCGAGCCTCGGCCGCCTGCTCGACGGGTTCTTTCTTGCCGACCAGGCGCGTCAGCCCGGACCGGTCGACGAGATCGGCGAAGCCGTGCTTTCCGGCGATCGTGACGATCTGCCGGACGCGGTTCAAGTCTTGAATCGCTTCGCGGATCACCACCGGGCAACTTGTCACGGGCGGTTGCCCCCGGCAATTTACGCGGCGGGCCTCGGGTGGGCGCCATCGGACGTGCCGGTGCGGGCCAAGAGCTCGGCTCGACGGGATTACGCGGAGTTGCGCGGGGACAAGTCGCCGGCCTCGAAATCGACCTGACGAAAAACCGTACCCAGCGCGGAAATCGTGCAGGTCGACCCGCGGGTGCCCTGGACTTGGGGACTTTCGGCTGCCCGAGGCCCGGTTGGCGCTGATCGGGCCGCCCCGGTTCACCTCGGCTTGTGCGCGGAGGTGCGCTCTTGCACGCTGCGGCCCCATGAGACGCGAGATCTACCGAATGCAGCCGGCCGAAGCGCGACGCTTCCTCGACCAGGCGCCGTTCCTTCACCTCGCCGCCGTGCTGCCGGACGGGGCGCCGCTCTTGCGCACTCTCGACTTCGCGGTCCTCGACGACGCGGTCGTCTTCCACGGCGCGGCCGTCGGCGAGAAGGTCGAGGCCGTGGGGCGCCCGGTGGTGCTCTCTGCCGAGGAACGAGTGGCGCAACTGCCCAGCTACTTCTCGGACGACGAGCGCGCCTGTTCCGCCAGCACCCTGTACCGCAGCGTTCAGGTGCACGGAGTCCTCGAGGCCGTCGACGCCCCCGCCGAGAAGGTCCACGCGCTCGAGGCGCTGATGCTGCGCCACCAGCCCGAAGGCGGGTACCGGTCGATCGACGCCGAACACGCCCTGTACCGCAAGGACGTCGCCGCGGTGGCGGTGACGCGAGTGCGGTTCACCCAGATCGACGGCAAGGCAAAGCTTGCCCAGAACCGCACGCCCGAGGAGCGGCGGCGCCTGCTGGAAGAGCTGTGGAAGCGCGGCGCCCCGGGCGACGCCGGCGCCGTCGACCTGGTGCGCGCCGCCAACCCCGACACCCCGGTGCCCGCGTTTCTCCAGGCG
>JAHFDQ010000413.1:1909-5770 GCA_023248915.1 Archangiaceae bacterium
TTGGGCCTCACGCTCCTTTGCGCGCCGGGCCCCGAGCGGCGAGCCGAGGCCGCTCGCCTGGTCCAACACGCCTACTGGAACCCCGACGTACCGCTCTCCGCCCTCGAGCGCGCCCACGGCGCCACCGCGGCCTGGGTGGGGGCCGTGGACGAACAGGGAGTCCTCGTCGCCACCGCGCGCGCCATCTCTGACTCGGTGAAGTGGGCCGGAATCTTCGACGTGTGGGTGAACGAGCCCTGGCGCGGAAAGAAGACGGCCAGCGCGCTCATGCGCCTGTTGCTCGACCACCCGGCCGTGCGCGCCGCCCGCACGGTCTGGCTGCGCACCCGCGACGCGCAGCCGCTCTACCGCAAGCTCGGCTTCGTCGAGGACCGGACCTCGCCCTCGCCCGGGCGCGACTACTCTTCGACCGAGATGTTGCTGCACCGCTGAGCCGGTGCACGCCGGGCCGGGCGTCGCCGCAACAGGCGGTCGGGCCACCCGAGCGGAAGGCCAGCGGCGAGGGCCCGCGCCCCGTCGGAGGGCACGTCAACGGCGGGTCGGGTCGCCCTTCTTCACGTTCAGGGCGACCGCCTGTTTGACGAGAGACCTGAGCGCCGCGGCGTCCAAGTCGCCGGGACCGGACAGCTTCACGTGGCGCATCTTTCCGCCTGTCCCCTGAAGAAGCCGATGGGGATCGGCGAGGTCGGCGCCCCGCCAGAAGCCGAAGTTCACCGACGTGGAGAAGGCGCGCAGGTAGCAGAACGGACCGTTCACCTCGAAGACCGGCTGGCCCCACTTGATGGACTCGACCGCATCAGGCGCGGCGCCCTTCACCAGGGTACGCAGCCGCCCGGCCACCGCCCTCTGCCAGCCGCCCAGGCCGGCGAGATAGTCGGCCACGGTTCCGCCCCGGTCCTTCGCTGACTTCGCGGTGGAGCCGCTGCGCGGGCCGGCCCGCTTCCTCGGTGTCGGGGTCATCGCGATGGCAGGCGTAGCACAGGTCGGCCGCTCGGGTTTCAGGGCGCTGGCCGAACCCATGCCGCGCTTCCGATTTCCCCCTCGGCGGAACCGGAGGTCTGGGTGCATTTCGGCCAGAGCTCCGAATCCACCGCCCCCGTGCGCCTGCTTCTGCCATGCGCATGTCGGCGCTTCCTTGTAGGGTTGAGGCCCGCATGGGCTTCCGCTTCGTCCACGCCGCCGATCTGCACCTCGACAGCCCCTTCAGGGGCCTGACGCCGCATCGCGGGCTGCAGCCGCTGTTCCAGGGCACGACGCTGAAGGCGCTCTCTCGCATCGTCAACCTGTGCCTGCGCGAGAAGGTCGACTTCCTCGTTCTCGCGGGCGACCTCTACGACACCGAAGATCGCTCGGTGCGCGCCCGCCTCGCCCTGCGCGACGAGGTGGCCCGGCTCGACCAGGCCGGAATCCGCACCTTCATCGTGCACGGCAACCACGACCCGCTGACCGCCGACGCCGGGACGCTGGCCTTTCCTCCTTCGGTGAAGGTGTTCGGCGCTTCGTGGGAAGAGGTGGCCGTGCCGGCGCCGGGCGGCGGAGTGCTGTGCCGGGTGCAGGGCATCAGCTACCCGCGCGAGGCCGTCACCGAAGACCTGTCGCGACACTTCTCGCGCCAGGGGCCGGAATTCACGGTCGGCCTCTTGCACGCCAACGTCGGCGGCGCGGCCGACCACGCCAACTACGCGCCCTGCACCGCCGAGGGCCTCGCCGCGCGCCAGCTCGACTACTGGGCGCTCGGCCACGTGCACACCCGCACCGAGCTGAAGCTGGGCAACGGCGCGCTCGCCGTCTACCCGGGCAACCCCCAGGGGCGCCACGTCGGCGAAGCAGGAGAACGGGGCTGCGTGCTGGTCGAGGTGAACGGCCGCCGCGCCACCACCCAGTTCTTCCCGGTCGACGTCGTGCGCTGGCACCGTTCGACCGTCGACCTGACCGACCTGGCCACACTGGACGCGCTGGTGACCGCCGCCGAGGACGCCGTGGCCCAGGCCTGCGGCGCCGGGTACGAGGCCCACGCGGTGCGGCTGACGCTCGAAGGCCGGGGGCCGCTGCACGCCGACCTGGCCCGCCCGGGGGCTCTGGCGCAGCTCGAAGAGGCTCTTGCCGCGCGCTTTGGCGCCCGCCGCCCGCCGGTGCTGCTCGAGTCGGTGAAGGACGCCTCGCTGCCCGCGCTCGATCTGGACCGCATCGCCGCCGGTGGCGGGTTGGCGGCCGCCGTCCTGGCCGCGGGCCGGAACGCGCCCGGCGCCGCCGAGCTGGACAGGCTCTGCCTGGAGGCCGAGCTGACCGCCCTCGAGTCGGCGCTGATGCGGGCCGACCTGCCCGGCCTGCGCGAACGGGCGGCCGACCTGGCGCGGGCCGCCGCGGTGCGCGCGGTCGAGCTCTTGGTTGGCGACGGCGAGGCCCCATGAAGATCGAGCGCGTCGAGATCGACGCCTTCGGCCACTTCCAGCGCCGGGTGGTGTCGCTGACTCCCGGCCTCAACCTGCTGCACGGGAACAACGAGGCGGGCAAGAGCACTCTTCTGGCGTTCGTCCGCGCGGTGCTGTTCGGCTTCGAGAAGCGCAAGAGCTCGGCCCGCTACGAGCCCGAGGACGGCGGCCCGATGGGCGGCGAGCTGGTGCTCAGCACCCACTTCGGCCGCCTCCGGGTGCGAAGGCGCGCCGGCCGGAAAACCGAGGGAGAGCTGACCGTGCTCGGCCCCGACGGCGGGCCGCTGCCCGAGGCCCGGCTGGGCGACGCCCTGGCCGGCATCTCGAAAGAGCTGTTCTACGAGCTCTTCGCGTTCGGCCTGAACGAGCTGGCGACCTTCGAGCGCTTGGCGGCGCAGGGTTCGGTGTCCGAGGCGCTGTTCGCGGCGGGAATGCAGGGGGCGCAGCGGCTGCCGGCGGTGATGGACGACCTCCGGAAGTCGGCGGAAGGCCTCTTCAAGCCCGGCGGCATGAAGCCCGAGCTCAACGTCGTGCTCGACGAGCTCCTGGGCACCCGGGCGCGGCTGCGCGAAGCGGGCGACCGACCGGCCCTGTACGTCGAGGCCTCGACCCGGTTGGCGGCGCTCGAGGTCGAAGTCGCGGCCACCGAGCGGGACCTGGCCCGGGCCGCCGACGAGCGGGCCGGCTTAGACCGCTTGTCCCGGGTGGTGGTCGATCTCGAGCAAGTGGCCGCGGCCGACGCCGAGCTGGCCTCCTTGCCCGACCTGGCCGGCTTCCCCGCCGGAGGCGCCGCGCGTCTCGACGAGCTCGAGCGGCGGCTGGCGGCGAGCCGGGCCGAGCGCGCCGAGGTCGCGGCGAAGGCGGCGGCGGTCGAGGAACAGCAGGCGGCGCTGGTCGACGCCAAGAAGCCCGGGGCCGCCGACGAAGAGGTGCGGGCCGCGCTCGACGGCTTCAACGCGCGCCTGGCTCAGTTTCAGGCGCTGCCGGGCCGCCGCGCCCAGATGGACGAGCGCCACCGGCAGGTCGACCGGGCGCTGGCCGACCTGGGGCTCGCGATCGACGGCGAGGCGCTGCTCGGCGTCGACCTGGGAGCGGGGGCCCGCGGTGGCCTGGTCGCGCTGCGCGAGCGCTCGGCCGAGGCCGAACGGCAACTGGCGCTGCGCGACGAAGCGGTGAAGGTGGCCAAGGCCGCGCACGAGCGCATCGAGGAAGAGGTTCGCCGGGTCACCGCCGAGGTGGCGAAGCTGCCGGTGACGCCGGTGGCGGATCTGCGCAAGAAGCAGGCCGCGCTCGCCCGGCTGCCGCTGACGATCGAAGACGCGCTGCGGCTGACCGCCCGGCGGAGCGAGCTCTGCGCGGCGGTCGACGCCCAGGAAGCCTTGGCCGAGGCGCGGCCTCGCCAGGCTTTCCCCGCCTGGGCGCTGGCGGT
>JAHFDQ010000414.1 GCA_023248915.1 Archangiaceae bacterium
TCCTGAATGTCGATTTCGAGGTCGAGGTCGAGCGAGCGCAACCCGACCAGGCTCTCGTCGTCCGCCGGGGGCGGCGGCGGCTTGACGGCAGCCATTTCCCGGTTCGTCTGGCCCGGGGCCGGCAGTTGCTGGTTGGCGCTCCGGAGGTGGGCGACGAGCTGCCGCGCCACCAGGTCGATGAGCTGGAAGGCGAAGCGCTGGCCCGACGAGAAGAGCGCGTCGAAGTCGGCGTCGGACAGGCGCAGCAGCTTCGCCGGCCCGCCGGTGACGGCGCTGGCCGACCGGGCGCCTTCGTCGATGACCGACACCAGGCCGAACATCGACCCCGGCCCGAGGGTGGCGAACGTCTTGCCGCCGCGACCGATGATGACTTCGCCCGCGAGGATGAAGTAGGCCGCGTCGGCCTTCCCGCCTTCCGCGAACAGGGGAGTCAAGTCGTTGACCTCGACGACCTGCAGCTTCTGGGCGAGCGCGAGCTTCACGACCTTGGGCAGCGTCCTGAAGGGGCCGAACTCGTCGAGCTGTTCGGCCTGGGGCCGCGCGCCGCCCGGGACGACGGGGGCCGTCACCTTGGCCGGCGCCCCCGGGGCGATACGGTCGTTGGTGGCGCGCAGGCGGCCGCAGAGGTCCACGCACATGCGGCGCATCACCTTGAAGGCCGCCGAGTTGAAGGCGCCGCGCAGCGCCTGGAAGTCCGACGAGTGAATCTTGTGGGCGGCGCCCCCCTGGGTCACCAGCGCGGTGCCCGAGCGCAGGCCGTCGTCGATGAGCGCCATCTCGCCCACGGTGCCACCGCTGCGCGCGTAGGCGACGACCACCGGGCGCCTGGCGCCGGCCGGAGTCGCCGAGATGGACACCTCGCAGCCCTCTCCGAGCACCCACATCGCCGTGCCGGGCTCGCCCTCGCGGAACAGCACCTCGCCCGAGGCGAGCGTGGTGGAGTGCAACAGCCGAAGGATTTCCAGCATCTCGGCCGGCTCGACGAGCGTGAACAGCGGAATCGACCGGATGAACTTCTCGAGCGCCGGGTTTGGGGCGGTCATGGTCGTCACCTCGCGCCCGTCACATAGCACGACCCGTCCCCGCATCGCTGGGCTAGAGTGCGCGCCACTTCCCAGGGGCCCCGCACAATGCCAAGACTGATTGCCATCGTCCTCGCCGCCTTCCTCGGGTCTGCTCACGCCGCGTCGCGCGTCGTCGTGCTGCCGTTCGCGGGCCCGAGCGCGGCGGTTTCGCACCAGCAGATTGCCATCGCGGTGTGCGACGCGGCCACCTGCCTGCCCCAGGCGAAGGCCGGCAAGTCGCCGAAGCCCGACTGGAAGAAGCTGAAGAAAGAGAAGGTCGACTATGCGGTCACCGGCTCGGTGGGGAAGGTGAAGAAGAAGCTGGCGCTGGACTTGTCCGTCTGGAAGGGGCCGGGCAAGCCCAAGCTGAAGAAGTCGTTCGCGCTGGACGCCAAGGGGCGGTTGAGCGACACCAGCCTCGAGTCCGCGACGCAGGTAGTGCTGAAGGCGCTCGGCGTCTCGGCCGAACGGAAAGAGCCTGAACCGGTCGCCAAGGCCGAACCGCCGCCGCCCGATCCGGCCGCCGCGCCCGAACCGCCGCCCGAACCCACGCCGGCGAGACGGGAACCCGAGCGGGCGCCCGAGCCGGCCCGCGCCGAACCCACCCCCGGCGCCGAAGCCCCGGCCGCCGAGGTCGCCCAGCCCGCCGAGGAACCGCGGAGGTCGCGCAGGAAGGACACGCCGCTGTTCGTGCTCGAGGCAGGCCCCGACCTGTACACGCGGAAGTTCGAGTACACCGGCCTGGCCAGCAAGAATCTGCGGACCTACTCGGCGCCGCTCATCGCGGCTCCCCGAATTCACGCCGAACTCTACCCGCTGGCAGCCCTCACGAAGGGCGTGGCGGCCGGGCTCGGCCTCGACGTCGGCTACGCCTTCGCGGTCGGGCTGCAATCGCAGCGGCAGGACAGCCCGAAGTTCCCGACCAAGGCGACGCGCCTCGACCTGGGCCTGAAGCTGCGCATCAGGCCGGTGGCGGGCAGCGAAGGGGCCATCGTCCCGGCGTTCGGTTACCGCAGCGCCAGCTTCGCGGTGTCACCGGCCGCCGACGGCACGGTGTTGGACGGGCTGCCCGGCATTTCCTACTCGGCCCTGATGGTCGGCCTGGGCGGCGAGGTGCCGGTGGCGGACAACAAGCTGGTCGTGTTCGCCAGGTTCGCCTACCTGCCGGTGCTGTCGTCCGGCGAAATCATCAGCGCCACCTACTTTCAGAAGGGCTCGGCGTCCGGCATCGAGGCGGCGCTCGGCGCCGGCTTCAAGGTCGGCTCGGGCGTCGAATTGCGGCTGACAGGGCAACTCACCCGGTATGGGCTCACCTTCGAGTCTCAGCCGACCGACAGCTATCTCGCGACCGGGGCCAGCGACCTGAACATCGGCGGAAACGTCTCGGTCCGGTACACCTACTAGTCCGTCCCACATCGGCGCCCGTTGACGTACACGGGCGAAGTTCAACCGAACATGATCCGCTAAACTAGAGAGCACCCGTGACCGGTTACCAGGTACTCCGCAAGTTGGCCGAAGGCTCTGCGGCCGAGGTGTTCCTCGCCTGCGAAGAGCGTTCGCCCACGCGCGTCGTGCTCGAAGTGATTCGGCCCGAGCTGACCACCGACTTCGAGGTGTACGGGAGGTTTCTGGACGAGGCGAAGGACCGGCAGTCGCTCATCCACCCGAACCTGCTTCGGCACCTGACCAGCGGCTGCGCTCCGGACGGCCGGCTGTTCGCGGTTTCCGAGCCGTTCCTCGGCGAGCACCTGGGCAGCCTGTTGGCGGCCAACGGCCCGCTCGCGCCGGCCGACGTGGTGCGGCTGGCCATCCAAATGTGCGACGCGCTCGAGTACCTGCACCAGCACCGTAAGGTGCACGGCCACCTCCGCCCGGCAAACGTCTTCCTCACCAAGGGCGAGGGCGGGCCGACGCCGAAGCTGGTGGACACCGGCCTGTCGCTGCTGCGCCCGGGGCGGTCCATCGTCATTCCGGCGGCGATGGTGCTGGTCGAACCCGAGTACCTGGCTCCCGAGCGCATTCGGGGGCGGCGCGCCACCACCCTGTCCGACGTCTACGGGCTCGGCGTGCTCATGTACGAGACGCTGACGGGCAAGCCGCCGTTCACCTCGCTCGACTCGGCCATCACCCGGCGCATGCACCTGGAAACCGAGCCGCCGATGCTGCCCCCGGGGTGCGAGCGGCTGGCGCCCATCGTGATGCGCTGCCTGGCAAAAAATCCGGCCCGGCGCTTCCCCACCATCGCCGCGGTTCGCCAGGCGCTTACCTGGTACATCGGAGCGACGCCCAGCCAAGAGATGCTGGCGCAGGCCCACGCCCCTTCCGCCCACGACATCGAGATCTCCATCGCCGACGCCGAACCCGTCAGCTCGGCCGACCTGGTGGTGGGCGCGCCGCTCGGCGAGTTGCTGGGCAGCTACGTGCTGGAAGACCTGCTGGGCCAGGGAGGCATGGGGCGGGTGTTCCTCGCCCGGCACGCGAAGCTGGGGCGGCGGGTCGCGCTGAAGGTGCTGCGCCCCGAGCTCGCCGCCGACCCGTCGCAGCTACAGCGCTTCTTCCAGGAAGCCCGCGCGGTCAACCGGGTGAACCACGAGCACATCGTCCAGATTTTCGACTTCGTCGAAGAACCCCGCGAAGAGGGCGGCCGCGTCTACTGCGTGATGGAACCGCTGGCCGGCAAGAGCCTGAAGGACATGGCCGCCGAGCTGCCGATTCCCATCGCCCGCGCCGTGGGCATCGTGCGGCAGGTGTGCGGCGCGCTGCAGGCCGCGCACGACGTAGGCGTCGTCCACCGCGACGTCAAGCCGGACAACATCTTCCTGGTGAACCGCGACGACTCGGGCGACTTCGTGAAGGTGCTCGACTTCGGCATCGCCAAGCTCGAGGCGTCGGCCGGCGAGCCGGTGATGGCGCGCACCCGTTCGGGCATCGTGGTGGGCACGCCGTCCTACATGGCGCCCGAGCAGGCCATCGGCGAAGAGGTGGACGCCCGGGCCGACGTCTACTCGCTGGCGACGGTGCTGTACGCGCTCCTGGCGGGCCGGCGCCCGTTCGAGAGCGGGTCGCTGCGCTCGGTGTTGACGCGGCTCATCACCAGCCCTCCGCCGCCCTTGCCCGCCACCACCACCGGAGGCGAACCGATTCCGCCGGCGCTGGCCCGCATCATCGACAAGTGCCTGGCGAAGAAGCCCGAAGACCGCATCCAGTCGATGGGCGAGCTTTCCGCGGCCCTGGCGCCGTTCGAGACCCTGGCGGCGACGCCCCCTCCCGAGGAGGTCGCGGCTCCATCGCCCGAAGTCACGCCACAGGCCGAGTTCGCCCCGGTCGCGGTCACCGCCCCCCCGAAGGGCCGCTCGCGAACGTCACGGGCGAGGCGGAAGGCAGCGCGCTGGCCGTGGGTCGCCACCGCGGCGCTGCTGGTCATCGCGGCCTTCGGCCTCTGGAACCGGTTCGGCGGAACCGCGGCCGAATCGACCCCGGCGCCGGTCCCCGAGACGGCGGCGCCCCGGGCTTCCGGCGGCTCGACGCCCCCGACGGTCGAAGCGCCGGTCCCGGCGCCGCCGCACGCGGTCGCGCCTGCATTGCCTGCCGCTCCTGTCCGACCCGAGAGCCCGCCGGCCGCCGCGCCCACCGAGGCACGCACCGCGGCGCCCGAGGCGACTGCAGCCCCGGACCCGTCGGGCGCCGGCCACGCGGTTTCCGACCCGAACGGCCAGGCACCCAAGCGGGCGGCGGCCGCCAAGCCGGTACCCGCGAAGAAGCCCGCGAAGGCTACGCGCCGGCACGCGCCGTAGGCGGTTCGAATTCGGCGAGCCTTCGGCCAAGTCGGTTAGGATGCCGTCGATGGCATCGGGGGCCGCCGCGACACCCAACCACGTGCTGCCGATGTTGCGCGCCGACCTGAAGGTGGCCCTGAAGCCCGAACCGAATCGCGGGCTCTACGACGTGACCGACCCGGTGTCGGGGCGGGCCTACACCCTGTACGACTTCGAGCTGTCCGTCGCCCGCATGCTCGACGGCCGCCGCCGGCCCCCCGACGCCATCGAGGCGGCAGCGCGCATCGGCATCGTGGTGACGGCTGACAGCCTGTCCAGCTTCGTGCGCCAGCTGCGAGCGTACGGGCTGTTCGACGAGGACTCGACGGCGGTGGCGCCGACCCAGGGGCCACCTGGTTCACCCTGGGAAAGGCGCACCCAGTGGAAGCCCGAGGCGCGAGAGACGTTTCGCGAGGCGCTGAACCTGTTCCGCTCGCGGCGCTTCAGGGAAGCCCGGGGGCAGGTTTCTGCGCTGCTGCACGCCGACCCGGACAACACCGAGGCGCTCGAGCTGCGCGACCGCATTCGCGACCGCGAGGCCGCGGGGGACTCGGTCGAGATCACCTTCAACGACTTGCACGGCCCCACCCGGCCGCCGAATGAAGGCGCTTCACCGTCGAAGCCGCCGACGCGCGCCTCGCAACCGCCGACCGCCTCGCCGAGCGGATCGCGGTGGGCGGTGACGGGGCCGGCGACGGGGAAGAGCACGGCCCATTCCGTCAAGGCCACCTCGAATCCAGGCTACCGCCTGTCGGCCATGGGCCTGTCGGGGCCCGCCGCGCCCGGCTTCGCGGTGGTGTCGCCGGTAGCGCTTCCGCCCGCGGCGCCTCCCACGGCCCGCCCCGACGGCACCGCCGACACCCTGC
>JAHFDQ010000415.1 GCA_023248915.1 Archangiaceae bacterium
TTGCCGGCCCTGTACTTCCGCGCGCGCACCAGCACCAGCCGGTACCCCGTGAAGCAGACGAGGAAGGCGAGGAAGACCGCGGGCGCCGCCGCGGCCACCGCTTCCGGCACCGCGTCGGGGAAGCGGCGGGCCGCCAGCGCCAACGCAGCCGACCCCAGCAAGAGGAAGTAGAGCGCCGCGGCGAGGGCAGGCCCGAAGCGCAGCTTTCCGACGTGGGGAGTCTCGTCTCCTGGCTGTCTGGTGGGGCTCATTGACACTCGAAGGACTCAGAAGATAGAGGCAAGGGCGCCCGACTGCCATGAATGACTGGTCTCGAAAGCGTCCGCCGGACGAAGTGCCTACGCCGTTGGCGGTGGCGGTGTCCGACTTCTGCCGGCGGGCGAAGCAGCCGGCCAGCGCGGCCGAGGTGCGCGAAGCGCTCTCATTCCTCGGCGGAAGCGACGACGCGCGGGTGCGCTCGGTGACCGACGCCGAACCCGCCGCCACCCCCCTCGGCCCCTTCGCGCTCGTCGATATCATCCAGGGAACGACTGTCGAGCTCGCCGCCCACCGCCAGGGCTGTGGCTACTACGAGCTCATCCGGAAGCTGGCTCCCCCGCTGGCGGAGCGGCCCGCCCCCGCGGAAGCTCCGACGCCGGCGCCACGAGCGCCGCAGAAGGCCCCGGTCCCGCGCCCGCGTCGGGCGGCGAAGCGCGCGGCGGCGGTGCCCGTCGCCCTGTCCGAACGGATTGGCCCGAAGCGGCGCGCGGCCGGCTCGGCGGCGGCTGTGGCCGTCGAGATGGAGGCCGTGGAAACCCCGGCGGCGCCCCGGCG
The DNA here is from genome assembly GCA_023248915.1 of Archangiaceae bacterium. Classification (GTDB taxonomy): domain Bacteria; phylum Myxococcota; class Myxococcia; order Myxococcales; family Myxococcaceae; genus JAHFDQ01. The sequence goes on from JAHFDQ010000415.1 coordinate 814, forward strand.
CGAGTTGCCCGCTCCCAGGGGCCGCTTCACGCGGCTGCCTTCGCCGAAGCGACCGATCGAAGATCTCTTCGAACCCGAAGGCCGCGACGCGATCTCGGGGCTGATCGACCAGCAGGGGCACCGGCTGGCGGTCTTGAAGGCGCTGGTCGAGCAGTTCGAGGGACGGCAGGGGGCGCCATTGGCGGCCGCCGACCTCGACGCCGCGATCGAGCGGCACGGGCTGGCCGAGCGGCTCGAGCGACGCGAGCGTGAGCTCTTGCTGTCCGCCTACCGCGAGCACCGGGGAGCTTCCGGGCGCGTGGCCTGGGCGCTCGACCTGAAGCCCGGAGAGCTCGTCCGGCTGGTGAAGGCGGCGGGGCTGGCCAACGAAGTGGACGAGGCGCGAGAACGCTTCAAGCGCGAAGCCCTCGCGTCCGACCTGCGACTCCGGCTCGATCTCCTCGGCCGGCGCCGGTACCTGGTCGACCTGGGCATCGTGCGGCGCTTCAACGAGCGGCTCGCCGCCGACCTCCTGCCGCTGCTCGAGGGGTGCCTCGACGGCGTGGGAGATCTCGCGGCGTTGGCGGCGGCCGCCGCGAAGAAGCACGGCCTCGAAGCTACCCAGGTCGAACGCGCGGTGGACGAGCTGGGCCTGGCTTCCCCCCTGCGCGATCGGCTTTCCCGCGGCGCTGCCGGCCGCTAGTTTCCCCACCCGACCGATGCCCATCTACGAATACCGCTGCAAGAAGTGCGGAAACACCATCGACGTGCTCCAGAAGGCGGACGACCCGGCTCCGCGGAAGTGCGAGGCGTGCGGGGTGCGCACCAAGTTGGTCAAACTCGTCAGCCGCACCAGCTTCGTCTTGAAGGGAGGCGGCTGGTACGCCGACCTCTACGGCTCGAAGAAGAAGGACTCGGGGTCGACCTCGGACTCGAAGCCCGCCGCCGCGGCCGCGGACTCGACGCCGGTGGCGAGCGCTGCGCCTGCTGGAACGCCGGCTGCGGCGGCCGCCTCGACGCCGGCTCCGGCCGCCGCGCCCGCCCCCGCCGCGAAGCCCAGCAAGCCCGAGAAGTCCGCGGCGAAGAAGAAGTAGCGGCCGAAAACTTCCGTGGCCGGCCGGACGGGCGCAGACTTGCCAGGTGCCCTTTCCCCCGTCGAAGAGGCCCCGCAGGCGCTGCGTGTTGTGCGGCCTGCCCGAGCTTTCCGAGGTCACCGGCCAGGGGCGTTTCCTCTTGGTGCCCGACCCGGAAGGCCGCGGCCCGGTGTGCCCCGAAGGTCGGGGGTGCGGCGACCGTGCGCGCCAGTTGACGCTCCTGCCCCTGACGACGGCCTGACGCGTCCGTCGGTGACGCGAAGCGCGTTGGGTGGTAGCAACCGGCAAATGCGCACCCTGCCCCTTTTGGTCGCCCTCTCGTTGCTCGGCGCCTGCACGACGCATGTCCTCATTCCCGCCGAAGAACGCACTCGGCTCGAGCGCGACCTGACCGGGAAGGACCGGGACCGCTTCCTGCGCCTGTCCTGCTACGTGACGCCCTTCTTCGGAGACTCGACCAAGCGGCTGCTCACGTCCGTCATGCCCGACGAGGTGCGGCTGCTCGAGCAGCCGTCGGGCGAATCGATCAACCCCGGCCCCATCGAGAAGCTGATTCCTGCCGGGACGCGGGCCCGCATCGTCAGCGTCGAGTTTCCCACGTCGTTCGCGATGGCCGAGCGGGTGCTGTTCACGCCCCGCACCCAGCCCTGGGTAACGGTCGAGGTCGAGAGTCAGCCAGCGAAGCCGCCCCTGGTGCTGGTGCTACGGCCGATGCTGAAGACGGCCGACGAGGCCGTGGCCGAGATCGAGCGAACGCTAACCCGGGACGACCCGGCGCCGACCCTGGGTGGCTTCACCGAGGCCGTGCGCGAGGCGGTGCGGACGAAGGGAGCGGTGGTCGAGATGCCGGCCGCAGCGCTCGAGATGGCGTGGGGCTACCCCGAGCGGAAGCAGATCTCATTCGACGGTTCGGTCCGGATGGAAGAGTGGACCTGGCCGGGTGGCCGAAGGGCGGCGACGCTGGCCGACGGCCGGGTGCTGAAACTGGTCGGCGCGGGGAAGAACGTGACGGTGCAGCAGTAGGGCGCGCTCAGGAATTCCGTTCAGCCCGAGCCGTGTCGAGGGCCCCTCGGCTTCGCTCGGGGTGAACGGAGGTTCCGCTCAGCTCCACCGGCCGGGCCGACCGCCCCCCCGCCGCCGCCCTCCTCCACGCCCGCCCTTCCTGTCTCGGCTGCTCGAGCGCTCGGCTTCGCGGGCCTGTCCCGGTCGGGTCAGCGCGGGCAACTCGCCCATCATCACCGCCCAGCACTCGCCTGCGGCCAGGGCCTTTACCAGCTCGGCCTGGGTGTTGATCTCGCTCTTGAACAGCGTGGCGCCTCGTCCGAGCTCGTCGAGCGAAGTCCGGGTGTCGCTGCCGCCGACGCACGGCAGCCGCAGCGCTTCCGACGCCTCGACCGCGAGCTCGTTCGCGGTCTGCCGCACCTTGGGGTTGTAACCTTCGATCGCCGACAGGCAGTCGAGCGTCAAGAGGAAGTCCCCCGCCGGATTCGGCGCGTCCCGGTCATACGGCCGCGCCGCGACGATGGCGGCCCCGAGCGACTTCACCTTGGGCAGGCACTCGGCGGCGCTCCAGGGCTTCTCGCGGTTGCTGCCCCACATCTGGACCGGTTCCGGCGCGAGCTGCGGCTTCGGGAAGAAGCACAGGTACTGGCCCTTGTCGGTGACGAGCTCGAGGCCGACGAAGATCTTCAGCTTCGTCTTGGCCTGCAGGTCGAAGAGCTCGTCGCAGCCGTCTTGCGTATTGGTTTCGGTGAAGGCGATGCCGTCGAGGCCCTGGCTCGCCGCCCGGTCGAGAATGAGCCGGGGGTCCAGGTCGCACCCCTTCGACAAGTGGGAATGGACGTGCAGATCGATGAGCATGGGCGCGGGGGTCTACCACGCAACGCCGCTTTTGACTTTACGAAGGCGCGCGTGCCATAAGTGCGCGTAATTCAAAGCTCTCCAGGAGGGCGCTGATGTTCACGGGCGTGAAGGTCTTCTCTGCGACGAAGGCGAAGGATCGCGAGGAATTGGGCGAGAACATCAGCCGGTGGATCAAGAGCAATTCCGACCTCGAGATCGTCGACAAGATCGTCAGCCAGTCGAGCGACAACGAGTTCCACTGCTACTCGCTGGTGATCTTCTACCGGCACGCGGCCAAGCAGCCCTAGGCGTCGAACCAGTACGCCCACTTCAGCATGACCTGGTCGCGCGTCGGCCCTCCGAAGAGCTGGACCGGCGCCACCGTTTGCGGGGGCAGGCTTCCGTCCGCGAAGGCCCGCTCGTCCTGGGTGCGCGAGTAGACGGCGTAGAGGGTCGACCCCAGGCGGTATTCCCAGCGCGCGACGACGTTCACCACCAGCGTCGCCGTGTGGTAGCCCTCGGCGGGGGCGTCGAGGGGCGCCAGGTCGGCGGCGAAGATCGTGCTGCCGTCCCGCGATCGCCCCAGGAACATCGGCGCGTAGACCCCGTACGCGGAGAAGAGCTGGGCGTACGCCTGCAGCGTCAGGCGGGGCGTCAGCACCACCTGCTGGCGCAGCGTCAGCGACACATAGTGCGAGTCGAGCGCGCCAAGCCGAAACAGGCCGGCCTCGGGCGAGTCGAGGTACCGGGGGCCCTGGGGGCTGAAGTCGGCGGCGACCGTCAGCCGGGTCTCGACCTGGGGGTGCGGGCGAAGCGTGGTGTACACCTCGAAGCCGTAGCCGACTCTCGCCGGCGTCGGCCCCTGTGGAAGGTGCCAGGCCACGGCGGCGTCTCCGCTCACCGACACTGCTTGGTGCTCGTCCGAACCGCCATAGACGACGGCCACGGCGCCCGGGCGGCGCTGGAAGGCGATACCCGAGCCGGTCAGCTCGCGCACGTCGAGCTGCGGGTCGCCGTACTCGAGCACCGCGCCGATGAGGTGAAACCCGGGGAGCAGCGCGTTCGCCTCGAGGGTGGTACCCACTCCGCGGGGCAGGCCCCGGCCGTCGGTCGTCCACGAGCTCGAGACGCCCCACCGGCTGCGAAACTCGAGGAAGGGGCCGAAGCCGTGCAGCCGCACGTAGCGCAGGTTCCCGTCCACCGACAGGAGGTTCTGGCTCTTCAGGTAGCCGACCTTGTCCAGGTCGAGCCTGGGCGAAGCGAATTCGAGCGTCACGTCGCCCCGGTAGGGTTCGCCGCCCAGCTTCCCCGCGATCAGGTAGCCGCCGTAGCCACGGTCGAACGGGTGCAGCCCCGTGCCGTCGGACAGCATGGTCTCGTCGGGCCCGCCCTGCTGCATCGAGGCGTCTACCTGGCCGAGGGCCACGTAGTCCCCGGAAGAAGACCTGAGGTCCCAGTCGAGCGCGGCGGCGAGGCCTCCCGCCTGGGCGCAGGCAGAGGGCCGAGCGATGACGGGGCACTCGGCGGCGATCGGCAGCTCGGACGCGAGCGTCGCACCCACCGTGGCGACGCCGTTCAACTTCCGGCGCAGCACCGCGGCGAAGAAGTTGCGGGGAACCGGGACGTCGGCGGCGAGCTCGCTGTTCAGCCCCAGGTGCAGCGGCCGTTGCGGGTGTAGCGCCAAGCGTCGGTCGAGGGCCGGCTCGGCGGTGGGGGCCGACGGGCCGTCCACGAAGGCATCGACCAGGCCGAGCTCGGTCCCCTCGCCCACGGTTCCGGTCAGCTTCGCCGCGGCGAAGATGGGCGCGTCGAGCCCGAGGCGCCGCGAGTAGAAGAGCGTCTGCGGCGACCGCCCCTCGTTCGACCCCACCGGCTGGAAGAGGGTCAACCCCTCGGTGAAGAACGGGCGCTTCTCGGGGAAGAAGGTCTCGTAGTTGGTCTGGTTGAGGATGATCTGGTCGGCCTCGACCTGGCCGAAGTCGGGGTTCACCGTGGCGTTCA
>JAHFDQ010000075.1:0-4317 GCA_023248915.1 Archangiaceae bacterium
CGAGAACTTTCTCAGCCAAAACAGGCCCCTTTTTCGACCGACCCCCCGGGCGGGCTCCGCTCACTTCTCAGGGCGATCGCATCTAACTCGCGGCCGGGCCCCCCACGCCCTCCGAAGCGCGTAGCCTTGCTGGACCAGTTCTCGACCCTGGAAGACCCGCGCATCGAGCGGACGAAGAAGCACTCGATGACCGACATCCTCGTCATGGAAGAGTGGTTCAAGACCTTCCTCACGCAGCCGAATGGGATTCCCTCGCGCGACGCGTTCGGGCGCTTCTTCGCCGCACTGGACCCCGAGGAGTTCTCGCGGCGCTCCACCGTCTGGGTGAAAGCCACTTACGAGGTTACGGAGGGCGAACATGGCGATGCTGCGCCACGTCGCCCTCAACCTCCTCAAGGCAGACACCGCCACGAAGGGTGGCATCAACGTGCGGCGCACCAAGAACGTGCGACACGTCCAAGTCGACCAAGCTGCCTCGAGGCGATTGTAAAGGCCGATGCAGCTGAACGCGCTAGCGGGAAGTTCCCCACGCAGGTGACAGGACCCGCCCCTTGCTATCGCAGGGCGTCCGAGACACCTCAGCCGAAGATGCGATTCCCTTGGCCGAATGCCAGGTTCGACTCGCGGACCGGCGGGCGGCAGAGTAAGGAGGCGCTCCATGCGCCGCGTTCCGTGCCTCGCCTTCCTCCTGGCCGCTTGTATTCCCCCTCCGCCCGACCTCTGCCAGCGGGGGGTAGACCTCGAGTGCGACCGGCAATTCGAGTGCCAGAGCGACGCGGTCAAGTCGACCGAGGCGTTCCTGAACGGCTACGGCGCGACAGCCGCCGACTGCAAGCAGAAGGTGGCGGTCCTCGCCGGCTGCGCGGACAAACGCACCGAGGACGAGCTGTGCATCGGCGAGAACGCCGGCAAGAAATTCCAGCTCTGGAAGGCGTCAGACTGCTCCGACCAGCGCAAGGCGCTGACCTGCGCCGACTTCCTCGACCCGGCGAAGACTCCCGCGGTGTGCAGCGAGCAGTGCCTGTAGCGCTACTGCGCCAGCCAGTTCACCGCTTCGGTCTGTGACGAGAGGGCGAGCGCCGCGGTGCCGGGCGAGACGTCCATCATGAAAGAATGGTCTCCGCCGGCGACGTACTGCTTTTCCTTGAAGCTCGCCGGTGAGGACGTCGCGTCCACGCTGCGGATGAGCAGCGCAGTCGTCGCGTTCGACACCCAGGGGTCGTCCTTCACCCAAGTGATGAACACCCGCTTCTTAGGGAACTCCGCCCCCGACACCGCGTCGTGCAGCGGCTCGGCGATGTAGTGGCGCCCCACGTTCTGGGCGTCGGCCGGGTCCATGATCCACCGGGCGCCGTTGAAGAAGTCGTCGTAGGGCTGGGTGCCCGGCTTCAGGTTCTTGTTGGCCAACAGATACGCGTCGAGCTGCTTCCGCCGGTCGGCCAGGAACGGCACCGTCGCGTCGAGCAGGATGTCGGCCGGCGACGCTCCGCCCACGTTCAGCACCGCCGAGGCGAACTCGGGAATGGCTCCAATCACCAGGCCCCCGGCCACCGAGCCCAGCGACATGCCGATGTAGCCGGGGTTGGCCGGCTCGAGCCGTTCGACCACGCCGACCGTCGCCGAGTCGTCCACGTTGATGCCACCGATGCCCGCGGTGGTGTCGGCCAAGACGCGCATCAACTGCGCCTGGTCGAGCACCAACTGAAGCAACTGGTCGCGCGAGGCCGCCATGTTCGACAGCGAGGCGTATTTCTGCCCCGACGCGTCGGGTGTTCCGAACGGGTCGCCCGAAACCCAGCCCGACGGGCAGCGGTTGGTGACGCAGGCGGCGCCGCCGGTGCAGTCCGAGGGGCCCCGGCAGTAGGACCTGTCTCCGTGCAGCGGCTGGTCGATGGCGACGGTGGCGAAGCCCTGCTTGGCCAGGCTGTTGGCGACCACCGCCGCGTCGCGCCGCGAACGGGTGATGCCGTGCTGGAAGACGACGACCGGAATGCGCCCGTCGTTGAAGCGGGGCGTCTTCGGAACGAACAGGGTGAAGCGCAGCGGGTCGCGGCGCGGGTTCTCGAGCGTCTCGGGCGTGAACGGCCCCTCGGTGCCCACGGTGGCCGGGTTGGTTGGGTTGGACAGGTCGAGCTCGGTGCCGTTCGGGTCGAGCGCGTAGCCCGAGATGAACGCCCCTTCCTTCGCCCAGCGTAAGGACGAGTTGAAGTCCTGGCCGACGTAGGCCGACAGCTGCGCCAGAATCGACACGTCGAGGGTAGTCAGGTTGGTCGGCCCTCCGATGAGCGCGGTCGGCAGGGCCCACTCGGCCGGCTTCGCCCGAAGCTGGGCCAGGCCGGGGGCGGTGGTCACCGTGGTGAAGCTCCACGCCAAGAGGACGTCGTCGCGCGAAATGCCCCGTGCGTCGGCGGCGGCCAGCGCGGCCTGGGTGGCCACCCGCAGTGTCTCGGCCTTCTCGGCCCCGGCGTCGTCGAGCGCGTCGAGCTGGCTGCGGCCGCTCGCGAACACCGGCACCGAAATTCGTGCGACGCCGAAGACCGGCGAGGCCTGGAGCGGGGTGTTGCCTTCGAGCCCCAGCGCCCCCTTCAGCCAGAGCACCGCGTAGCGGGTGTGCGAGCGCAGCGGGCGGTCGGGCACCACCCGGACTTCGTCCGGTTCGGTCCCGGGCGGGACGCCGGGCTCTCCGCACGCGCGGCAGGTCACCTGCGCTCCGACCTGCTCGGCCGGCGCGTCGAGGTTCAGGAGCAGGAACTGGGTCGGCCCCAGGGTGCCGGAGTTCACCCGCCCGTCGGCCGCTCCGAGCGTGTCGCTGTTCTCGGTCAAGAGCGGCGCGGTGGTCGAGAAGCCGTCGTACTGGTTGAGGGCCGCCTTGGACAGGGTGACCACGGCGCCGTCGTTCGGGTCGGCCGGGAGCGCCACCTTGCCGTTCACGAGCAACAAGTCATTCGGAAACGGAATGACTTTGGCCTCGGGGTCGAGGGTGACGACGGGCCCCCGGACGGTGTGGAAGGTCCACGCCAGGGCGACCCCTTCGCGGGGAATGCCGCGGGCTTCGACGAAGCGGAGCCCGGGCTGAAGGCTGCGGCGGCACCGTTCCATCGCGACCACCTTCTTTCGCTCGTCTTCGATGCTGGTGCCCCGAATCGCCGGATTGCCCGACCGGCAGTCGGGCGAGGACAGGTCGGAGCAGGTGGCGAGCGGGTAGGACACGCGGGCGATCTTGAAGGCCGGCGAGGCGACGACCTCTTCGCCGTTCTCGCCCTTGAGGCCGTTGGACCCGCCGGTCAGCGCCACGGTGTAGGTGTGGCTCTTTTCCCAGGAGTACGAGACCCGGACGCGGCGATTCGCGGGCTCGTAAGAGACGGTCGCGTCCAGAGCGCGCACTGCCGACTCGTTCGTGACGTCGAGCACGTACACCGAGGCCGAGCTGACGCTGGTGGGGTTGAGCGGCCCCGAGAAGGTCGCCGTGGCGGCCGACGACGTGGGGAAGCCATCGAGCGTCCGCAGGTAGCGGTTGAACTGGCGCTGGGCCTCGTTCGCGTCGGGAGCGTCGTCGAACGACACCCGCCCTGTCGCCGGGTCGAAGGCCAGGTCGGTCGGCGTCGGGACGAGGGGGACCGTGGCTGCCGGGTCGAACTCCGCCGTGACCGTGGGAGGGCGAGGCGGTAGCGAGCAGGCCGCCAACAATAGAGGGACGGCCCAGAGGGCTTCGGCAGTGGAAAGGCGCATGGCTGCCGCGAGATATCAGAACCGGCCTGCGGGTGGATCGCGGGAGAGGCCCGGCGCATCGCATGTCAGTCCCCTGGACTAGTGTGCAGCTTCTCTGATACTAAACACGAGTTCAGGTACCCAAACCGAGGGAGGACGCACGCGATGTCGATGAATCCGGAGAAGGAAAAGGCGATCGAGCTGGCCATGTCGGCGGTCGAACGGCAGTTCGGCAAGGGGTCCATCATGCGGCTCGGCAAGGACGAGCCCCTGGTGCGCGACGTCCAGGCCATCTCGACCGGGTCCATCTCGCTCGACATCGCGCTCGGCGTCGGCGGCGTGCCGCGCGGCCGGGTCATCGAAATCTACGGCCCTGAGTCTTCCGGAAAAACCACCCTGTGCCTGCACATCGTCGCCGAGGCGCAGAAGAAGGGCGGGGTGTGCGGGTACATCGACGCCGAGCACGCGATGGACGTCGGCTACGCGCGCAAGCTGGGGGTGCGCACCGACGACCTGTTGCTCTCGCAGCCCGACACCGGAGAGCAGGGGCTGGAAATCACCGAGATGCTGGTGCGCTCGGGGGCCGTCGACGTGGTGGTCATCGACTCG
>JAHFDQ010000075.1:4327-14922 GCA_023248915.1 Archangiaceae bacterium
CCCTGGTGCCCAAGGCCGAGCTCGAGGGCGAGATGGGCGACGCCCACATGGGCGTTCAGGCCCGCCTGATGAGCCAGGCCCTGCGCAAGCTGACCGGCACCATCTCGAAGAGCCAGACCTGCGTCATCTTCATCAACCAGATTCGCATGAAGATTGGCGTGATGTTCGGCAACCCCGAGACCACCACCGGCGGCAACGCGCTCAAGTTCTACGCTTCGCAGCGGCTCGACATCCGCCGCATCGGCGCCCTGAAGAACGGCGAGGCCGTGGTCGGCAACCGCACCCGGGTCAAGGTGGTGAAGAACAAGATGGCGCCACCCTTCAAGGAAGTCGAGTTCGACATCATGTACGGCACCGGCATCTCCCGCGAGGGAGACCTGGTCGACCTCGCCGCGCAGGAAGAGATCATCGAGAAGAGCGGCGCCTGGTACGCCTTCAAGGGCGAACGCATCGGCCAGGGGCGCGAGAACGCCAAGGACTTCCTCCGCGACCACCCCGAGGTGGCCCGCGAGGTCGAAGCGAAGGTGATGGACAAGTTCGGGCTGACCCGGCCGCCGGCCGTGCAAGCGGTGCCCGACCCCGAAGTGGCTCAGCCCGGCGTCGACGAGAAGCGGGCCCGCGTCAAAGCGGTCAAGTAGCCCCCGGGCCTCGGCTTCGCTCGGCCTGAACGGGCGCCGCTGGCGTGGCGGTTGGCCTTCGCGGTATGGGGTTCTGGCCGACGTGGCCGGGGCCGACGATGCAGCTGGGCAAGAGCGGGTGGTTGTCGTCGCTGCTCACCGAGGAGGTGGACCGGCACGCGCAGCCGCCTCCTCGCCCGGCGCCGGAACCCGAGGCCGGGTCGGGTCGGGCCCGCGCGCGCCGGTACCTCCGCAGCGCCCTGCGCGACACCGGCCTGTTGTACGGCACCCCGCGAGGCGCCGCGCCCGGGCCGGGCCAGGTGGCGGAAGAGGTGCTGTTCCTGGCGGTGCTGCGCACGCTCGCGCGCATCGCCCTGGACATCGCCGACCTCGAAGCGGCACCGCCCGGACCGCGGCGCGAGCAGGTGCTGTTGCTCCTGTCAGTGATGACGGGGCGGGTGGCCGAGGCCGAGCAGATTGAACGGCAGATTGTCGACGCGCGCGAAGCGCCGTTGCCCAGGCGGCTGTGGGCGCGGGTCGAGGCGTCGCTCGAGCGGCGGGCGATGTCGCTCTCGGGCGACCCGTACTACGGGCTGCTGTTGCACAACGGCGCGGTGTACGCCGACGCGCACGTCTTCGGCCGCCAGGCCATCGACTACTTCGCCCGAGCCTCGCTGCCGCTCGAGGCGGCGAAGCGGCGGCTCGACTTCGCCGCCCGGCAGAAGGCGCTGTTGGCCGAGGTGCTGGCGGCGCTGGCCTGCGTCGAGCGCACGCCGTCGTTTCCGGCGCGCCGAGCGGTGCTACGGCAGATAGACGACCTGGGCCTTCCCCGGGCGATGACCTCGGCCCTGCGGTCGCGGGTGAAGGACACCTTCTCGCGCCGGCCCAAAGTGCGCACCGTGGTGAAGGACGTGCGGTCGTCCGACATGCGCCGGTTCATCCTCGAGCAGACGCTTCTGGCCAGCCTGGTCGACGGGCGGCGCTCGCCGAGCGAGCAGGGCTTCCTGCAAGAGCTGGCGCGCGCACTCGACACCGGCCCCGACGAGCTCAGGCGCCTCGAAATCGAGATGGCCGAGTTCTACGCCAAGAACCACGAGCTGGTGGACGTGTTCACCGTCACCGCCGGCGCCAACATGCTCGGCGAAGAGCTGGTCGACTCGATGCAGCGCACGCTCGAGAAGAACTTCCAGCGGTTGATGGTCGAGGTGCGCCAGACCGGCGAGCTGTCGGTGCTGCTGTCGCGCGCGGCGCGGGGCCAGGCGCTCTCCGCGGCCGAGCGCGCGCGAATGCGCGTTCAGCTCATCGACATCGCCAAGGCCATTCCAGCGTTGGCCATCTTCGCGGCGCCCGGCGGCGTGCTCTTGCTCATCGCGCTGGCCAAGGTGCTGCCCTTCAGCCTCTTGCCGAGCGCCTTCACGGACGAGCCCCGGGCCGACGCGCCCGAGGAAACGTCGGGACCGGGTCGGCCGCCCGAACCACCGAAGCCGCGGCGGCCGGGGCCCTGACGCGGGCCTTCGCCTACGCGCCGTGGCGCTTCAGCTTCACCGCCAGCCGGCGCAGGTCTTCGTTCACCTTGACGAACTCGGTCTTGCCCCGCTCGCTGTCGATCTGCTTCTCGATGGTGGGCAGCGACTCGGAGGCCTTCTTGGCCGCTTCCTTGCTGTCGTGGACGAGCCAGTCGGTGGCCTGGATGATGGCGAGCCGAGTGTCGAGGTTCTTCTCTTCGAGCCGCCGGACGAGCTCGCCGATGAGCTCGGACCTGCCCGAGCGGCCGATCTCGTAGGCCGCCCGCTCGCGGACGCCGGTGTCGGGGTCGTCGAGCTTCTTGGCCCAGCAGGCCCCGTCGGCCTTGCAGGCCTGGGCCGCCTGGAGCCGCTTCTGGTGCCCCTTGATGGCCAAAAGGTGCTTCTTCACCAGCTCGGCCGGGGCGCTGCAGCCGGTGTAGTCCGGGTTGTCCTTGCACTCGGCGGTGGTGAGCGACTCTTCGTCCTTGGCCAGCTTCTCGACGCCGGCGAGCTCGCGCTCGTCGCCCAGCATCGTCACCGCGACCAGGGCCGACTCGCGGGCGTCCCAGCTTCCCTTGCCCGCCGACTTGAGCAGCGCGGGCAGGGCGTCGCGGCCGCCGATGCGGGTCAGCGCCCGGACGTATTCCTGCCGGGCGGTGGCCTCTTCCTCGTCGAGCATGCCGGCCAGCGCCTTCACCGCGTCCTTCGAGCGGATTCGGCCCAGCGCGTCGGCCATGCGCATGCGCACGAACAGCTTCACGTCGAGGTACTCGCTCTCGAACTTCAGCCGGTCGAGCAGGGACTTTTCGGCCCGCGCCTCGTGCAGGTCGCCCAGCACCTGCGCCGCCTTGGCCCAGAGGGCCGCCTCGATGACGTTGTTCTCCTTCGCCCAGGCCACCATCAGCTTGTCGTCGCCCTTCAGAATCGGCAGGGTCGCCTCGGCGGCCGGCTGGCCAATCTGGTACAGCGCGAACGACGCTTCCATGTAGAACGAAGTGCCGCGGCGTTCCTTGAACATCATCTTCACCAGCGCCGGCACCGCCTTCGGGTCGCCGATGTTGCCCAGCGCCTGGATGGCCTTCTTGCTGATGAACGGCTCGCCCGCCTCGTCGGTGGCGATTTCCATCAGCGGCTGCACCGCTTCCTGGGCATTCAGGTCTCCCAGGCCGTTGATGGCTTCGATTCGGGTGTAGCTGTCCTTCACCTTCAGCAGCCGGAGCAGCGTCGGCACCGCCTTGGGGTCGCCGATGGCTCCGAGCGCCGAGGTAATCTTCTTGTTCATGTCGTTGGCGGCGCCGTCGGTGTTGCCCAGGTCGAGCGCGTCGATGAGGGGCTGCACCGACGAACCGTCCTTCAGCTCGCCCAGGATGACGGCCACCGTCGCCTTGACCTCGGCCTGCTTCTCGGACGCCAACCGCGCGTGCAGCATCGGCAGGAAGGCCGGGGTCAGGTTCTTCGATTCGCGCAGGTCTTCGAGAATGCGCTTGCGTTCCTTGATCTTCTTGGCGTGGTTGAGCTGCTTGTCCCAGTAGTCGGGAGTGGACAGGTCGGCCTTGCAGGCGACCAGCATCAGGGAAGCGACGGCCAGGACGAGCCAGGCGATCGGGCGCAGCATGGGAACCCCCTTGCGTCGAGACGTCGACAGTCGGGCCGCTCTTATCCCCTGAGGCAAGGGGGGTCAATCGAAGTCAGCGCGACGCCGGGCAGGCCTCTTGGGCTAACCTCACGCCGCCATGGAGGCTGCTAACCAATCGACAGTTGCCGCGTCACCGCCCTTGGGCCGCCGCACCTACCTCGTCGACCGGGGCTTCCAGCTCAGGTACTCGGTCACTCTGGGGGTGGTGGCCGCGCTCATCTCGGCGCTGTTCGGCGCCATGACGTACCTGGCGCAGGTGCAGGCGCGCGCGAGCGTCGAGCGCTTCTTCGAGAACGCTGGCGGCCGCATGCCCGACGAGCTCAGGCTGCAATTGGCCGAGGCGGACTTCACCCTGGTGCTGTTGACGACCGCGACGGTGGTGCTGATGGCGGCGTCGCTCGCGCTCTTCGGCGTGCTGGTGACGCACCGGGTGGCCGGGCCGGTGCACGTGCTCAGCCACTACATCTCGGTGCTGGCCCGGGGCCGGTACCCGCAGATGCGGCCCCTGCGCAAGCACGACGAGCTGAAGGCCTTCTTCGAGCGGTTCTCTTCCGCGGTCGAGTCGCTGCGCCGGCGCGACGAGGGCGAGGCCGAACAGCTCGACGACGCGGTGAAGCGCCTGGCGCCCCTGGCTACCCAACCCGACGCCCAGGCGGCGCTGGAGGGGCTGAAGGCGCTGCGCGATAGGAAGCGCGAGGCCACCGACCGGGTCGGCGTCACGAGGCCGTAGGGTGGCGACTCCCCGCATCGTCTTCATCGGCACGCCGGAATTCGCGGTGGGCTCGCTCGAGGCCTGCCTCGAAGTCGGCGAGGTGGTGGCGGTGGTGACCCGGCCCGACCAGCCCCGGGGGCGGGGGCACGCGGTCTCGCCCTCGCCGGTGAAGGCCCGGGCGCTCGAGAAGGGCCTCAAGGTGCTGCAGCCCGAGAAGGTGCGCGGCGGGGCCTTCGCGGCCGAGCTGGCGGCGCTGGCGCCGGAAGTCTGCGTGGTGACCGCGTACGGGAAAATTCTGCCGCCCGACGTCCTCGCCGTGCCCCCGAAGGGGTGCGTCAACGTGCACGCGTCGCTGTTGCCGCGCTTCCGGGGCGCGGCGCCGATTCAGTGGGCCATCGCCTCGGGCGACCGGAAGACGGGCGTCTGCCTGATGCTGATGGACGAAGGGATGGACACCGGGCCCGTGCTGGCCCGGGCCGAGGTGCCCATCGGCCCCGAGACCACCTTCCCGGTGCTGCACGACGCGCTGGCGAAGCTGGGCCATGACCTCCTGGTGGTCGAGCTGCCGCGGTACCTCTCCGGCGAGCTGGCCCCGGTGGCACAGCCCGCCGAAGGGGCGGTGCCAGCGCCGATGATTCAGAAGGAAGACGGCCGGCTCGACTTCGGCCGCCCGGCGGAAGTGCTCGAGCGGAGGGTGCGCGCTTTCGACCCCTGGCCGGGTGCCTTTTGCGCTTTCGCCGGCGGCCTGTTGAAGGTGCGTGGCGCGCGGGTGGGGGCGGGGCGCGGGGCGCCGGGCACGGTGCTCGCGGCCGACGCGGCCGGCCTCGAGGTGGCCTGCGGCGAAGGGTCGCTGGTCTTGACGATGCTGCAGCCCGAGGGCAAGCGGGCGATGAGCGCACGCGAATTCCTCGCCGGGCGAAAGGTTGCGGTAGGTTCGCGCCCCTTCCAACCGTAGTGCCGACGGGAGCCAAGTCATGGGAATGAGAATCCTCGTGCTGCACGGGCCGAACCTGAATCTCCTCGGCGAGCGCGAAGGCGACGAACCGGGCAAGAACCTGGAAGACCTGAACCAGGCCATCCGGACCAAGGCGGCGGCCTACGGCCTGGACGTGAAGATTTTCCAGTCAAACCACGAGGGTGAGCTCGTGGACACGCTCCACGCCGAACGGCGGTGGGCCGACGGCGTCATCGTCAACCCGGCCGCGCTGACCCACAGCTCGTACGCGCTGCGCGAGGGGCTGGTCGCCATCGGAAAGCCCGCAGTCGAGGTGCACCTGACCGACATCCGGCGGCGCGAGGCCGGGCGCGGGAAGTCGGTGCTGAAGGAAGTCTGCGCCGCGCAGGTGACGGGCAAGGGCTTCGACAGCTACCTCATCGCGCTCCAGCGCTTCGCCACCGGCGACCTGACGGGACGAAAGAAGCGAGCCAAGGAGGCCGAGCCGGCCAAGGCGCGGGCGTTGTCCCCGGCGAAGCCCGAGGCGGGCCAGTCGAAAACGCTCGGCAGGTCGACGCCCGCTCAGGTCTCCCTGCCGCGCTCCGAGACGGTGCGGAAGACGATTGGGCCCGCGGCGGCTCCGGGTCCGCGGGCGGCAGCGGAGAAGATGATTGGGGCCGGCAACCGCGCGGCCGCGGAAAGCTCGCTCGGGCGCCCGGCAGTGGCCAGTTCGCGCTCGGCGGGCGACAAGACGCTCGGGCGCGCCGCGCCGCCAGAGAAGGGCCCGGCCGCCGGGCTGCTGAACCGCGCGCTGGTGCGGCAGAAGATTGCCGACCGGCTCTCGGGCAAGCTCAGCCCCGCCGGGCTGGCCACCTGGGCGCGCGGCCAGTGGTTCGAGGTGCGGCGGGGCGCGCCGGCCGAGAGCGGGCACCGCGAGGTGCTGGAAGACTCGTTGCAGAGCCTGGTCCTGTCCACGCTGCCGGCCTCGCGGCTGTCGGACGACCAGCTCATCGACCTGATGACGCAGCTCGATGGCTGACCGGGCCTCGCCCCGAGCCCTCGCCATCGAGGTTCTGGCCCGGGTGCGCGCCACCGACGCCTACCTGAGCCGGGTGCTGGACGCTGCCCTGGCCGAGCACCAGCCGGACGACCCGCGCGACGCGGCGCTGGTCACCGAGCTCTGCTACGGCAGCACCCGCCGCGAGCTCGGGCTCGACTGGGCGATTGAACGGCACTCCGACCGCAAGCTCGACCGGCTCGAGGACCGGGTGCTGGCCGCGCTCCGCGTCGGCGCCTATCAACTCTTCTTCACCCGCATTCCGCGCCACGCGGCGGTGCGCGAGACGGTCGAGGCGCTGAAGGCGGTCGGGGTGGGGCGGGCCGCCGGCTTCGCCAACGCGGTGCTGCGCAAGCTGGCGGCCGACGAGGCGCTGCCGCTGCCGCCCGAGTCGGACCGGGTCCGGCACCTGGCCGTCCGCGAGAGCCACCCCGACTGGCTGGTGCGGCGCTGGATTGCCCGCTACGGCGAAGCGCGGGCCGAGAAGATGCTGGAAGCCGACAACCAGCCAGCGCCGCTGTGCGTGCGCGTCAACTCGTCGAAGCTGTCCCGCGACGAGCTGTTGGCCCAGTTCGTCGAGGCGGGGCTCGCCGCCAAGGCCACGGCGCTGTCGCCGGTAGGGCTGCTCTTGCCCCCGGCCGGCCGGGTGGACGAGCTGTTCGGCTTCGCCGAGGGGCTGTGGCAGGTGCAGGACGAGGCGGCGCAACTGGTGGCGCTATTCGCCGCCGTCGACCCTGGAAAGCGCGTGCTCGACGCCTGCGCGGCGCCAGGCGGCAAGGCCTGCCACCTGGCCGAACGAAATCCGGTGGTGGCCATCGACGTGCACCCCCACAAGCTGCGGAAGATTGAGGCCGAGGCGAGCCGGCTGGGGCTCACCGCCCGGCTCTCGGCGGTCGGCCACGACGCGACCTTGCCGCTGCCGACGGCGCTCGGGGCCTTCGACGCGGTGCTGCTCGACGCGCCCTGCTCGGGTCTGGGTACCCTGCGCCGTCACCCCGAGCTGAAGGCCCGCCGCGCCGAGGGCGATCTCGCCCGGCTGGTGGAGCTGCAGTCGTCGCTGCTCGCGCGCTGCGCCGAAGCCGTCCCGCCCGGCGGCACTCTCACCTACGCGGTGTGCAGCCCCGAGCCAGAGGAAGGCCAGGACCAGGTGGAGCGCTTCCTGGGCCAACACCCGGGCTTCGCGTCCCAGCCGCCCGCCTGGCCGTACCCGCTGAAGCTGGAAGACGGCTTCTTCTGCACGCTGCCCGGGCCCGAGGGCACCGACGGCTTCTTCGCGGCCCGCCTGGCGCGACGCTGCTGAGGCGAGAGCGGGCCGCTTCAGTCGTTGAAGGTGTCGTTCCTGAAGGCTTCGAGCACCGCTTGCGAGGCGCGGTCCAGGTACTTGCCCTTCCGCACCAGCAGCCCGATGGGACGAATGTAGGTGCCGTCCACGAAGGGCCGCGATACCAGCGTGCCCGCCGCCACCTCGTGCGTCACCGTCGCCGACGGCAGCACCGACACCCCGAGCCCCATCTCGACCGCCCGCTTGATGGTCTCGACGTTGTCCATTTCCATCACCGGGTTCAACGTCAGGCCCTTCTCGTTGAACAGCTTGTCGATGGCCTTGCGCGTGGGCGCTTCGCCGTCGAAGGCGATGAAGGGGCTGCCGGCCGCGGCGGCCATCGACACCTTGCTCTTCGACGCGAACGGGTGATTCGGCGCACACACCAGCGCCAGCCGGTCGTCGCGGAAGGGCAGCACGTCGATGCCCGCGCGAGGCTGGGGGTAGGCGACCACGCCTATCTCGGCGGCTCCCAGCACCACCGCCTCGTACACCTGGTCGCTGCGGTGGTAGGTGAGCCGCATGTTCACCTTGGGGTGGGACTTGAGCAGCGCGCGCTGAATGTGCTGTAGCTCGTGTAGCCCCACCGAGTAGATGGTGGCCACCGTGGCGGTCCCGGCGATCTCCAGCCCCTGCTCGCGGATTTCCTGTTCGACCTCGCCGAAGCGGGCGAGCACTTCCTTCGAACCGCGGAACAGCCGCTCGCCCGCCGGCGTGGGAGTCACCTGCCGCGCGCTGCGCGAGAGCAGCTTCTGGTCGTAGCGCAGCTCGAGCGCGCGAATTTGCTGGCTCACCGCGGACTGGGTGACGTGGTTGAGCTGGGCGGCCCGCGAGAAAGAGCCGGTCTCGACCACGTCGCAGAACATCTTCAGGGATTCGAGCTTGATAAGTCGGCCTCCGGGCGGTGATTAGCCAGGAAGATGACTTTGCGCAACCTTCCTCGAGCGCAGGGTCAGTCGCCCAGCATCCTGACGAACCAGGCGACGGCAGTCCCCGCGGCGCCTCCCAACCCCGCGCCCACCAGCCCCAGCGCGCCGACGACGGCAGCGCTCGCCGCGGCCACGCTCACCGAACCGCGCGCGTAGGGTTCGCCGGTGACCCGGGTGAGGTCGCGGGCGACCGCGTCGGTCCAGCCGACGCCCACACCCGCGCCCATCAGCGCATCCATGCCGAGCGCCACGCCGATGCCCAGCGCGAAGCCGAGCCCCGCGCCGACCTTGAAGCCGGTCTTCATGGAGCCATTATCCCGCGCGGGCGCGAAAGCGTCGGCAAGAGGACAGCGACTTCGCATCTGTCGGCCGATTCCGCCACGATTCTGGGAAACCCGACACTGACGGTACGCAAGCTGGCGTCGTTCCTGGAAGCGGGCCTGGCCGAATGGATGCAAAGCCGACAGAGCGAGAGCGGACGGAATCAGCCGGACGCTGGAGCCCAGGAGCCCGTCATGAAGAAGCACGACAAGGCCAGCCTCGCCGGAGTCGCCGTCGCCCTCGTCATCTTCCTCACCGTCGCCCTCTTGCCGAGCCTCGTGTACGGCGGCTACGCGGGCCTCTTGCTCGCCGGGGGAATTCTCGGCACCCCGGTCGAACCCACCGTGCTGGCGCGGGCGCTGGTGGCCTTCGGGATGATTCTGGGAGTAGTCGCGGTCGCGTCCATCTTCGCCGTCGGTGGAGCGGCCCTCGGAGCCGCGGTGGGCGCGGTCTTCGAGAAGGCGACCGAGGCCACCGAGGTTCAAGCCAAGGAGCCGGTCCCCGCCAAGAAGTGAGCCCTCGAGAAACCGCCGATGCCCCGCCCGCCAAGACTCCCCGAGCTTCGAGCCGCCGGGACCCGCGCAGCCACCGCAGCCTGGAGCGCGCGGGCCCTCCTCCTTCCATTGGCCCTCGTTGCCCCGCGCGCCTTCGCGGACGAGCCGGGCGATTCCAG
Source organism: Archangiaceae bacterium (assembly GCA_023248915.1). Lineage (GTDB taxonomy): Bacteria > Myxococcota > Myxococcia > Myxococcales > Myxococcaceae > JAHFDQ01. The sequence goes on from JAHFDQ010000075.1 coordinate 14,033, forward strand.
GCCGCCAGCGCCCGCGCTCAGGGCCGACGCGCCCTCGGGCAAAACGGCCTGCCTGGTCTGCCACCGGAGTCCGGCGTTCGACGTGGAAGGGTTCAAGAAGTCGGTGCACGCCGACCTGTCCTGCTCGGACTGCCACGACGGCTTCGACTTCGGCGCCCACACCGTCAAGGCCTCTGAGTTATCCGGCGAAGATGCCGCCCGGGTGAAGAAGCTCGCGCAGAAGAGCGTCGCGCCAGAGGCCTTCCTCGCCTGCGCCACCTGCCACGCCGACGAGGCCGACCAACTGACCGCGTCTGTGCACGGCCGGTGGTTGCGCGAAGACCGGCGCGCGCCCGGCCCCGTCTGCACCGACTGCCACGGCTCGCCGCATGCGGTGGTCAAGCGCGAAGGGCCCAGGGCGGCGGCCGCCCGGTCCGAGGTCTGCACCCGGTGCCACGACAACGCCGACTTCATCAAGCAGGCGGGGCTGTCGAGCGACCCGGTGCCTACCTACCGCGACTCGGTGCACGGGCGCTTGGTGGTGCTGGGCAGCGACCGGGCACCGGCGTGCATGGACTGCCACGGCACCCACGCGGTCTCGGCCAAGGGCGACGCCGCATCGCCGCTCGCCGGCGACCACCGCGCGGCGGTGTGCGGCAAGTGCCACTCCGGAACCAACGCAGGCTTCGCCGCCACGATGACGCACACGCCCCTGGCCAAGGGGCACCCGGGGCCGCACTGGACCCACACCTTCTTCTCGTACCTGACCACGCTGACGCTGTTCGGGCTCTTCCTGCACGTGCTGCTCGACTTGGGAGCCGAGCTGCGCGCGCGCTTCGGCCGGCGCCGCCGTGCGGCGCACGTCTTCCCGCCCACGGTGCCGGTGTCGGTGAAGCGGCTGGACCTCCACC
>JAHFDQ010000001.1 GCA_023248915.1 Archangiaceae bacterium
GGTGCTCGACCCCGACTGCCGCGCCCACGAGGTGCCCAACCTCTACGTGGTGGACGGCAGCTTCATGCCGTCGAGCGGCGGCGTGCCCACCACCCTCACCATCGCGGCCAATTCGTTCCGCGTGGCGGCAGGGCTGGTCCGGCGGCTGAAGCGCGGCGGTTGAGGCCTTCCGTTCAGCGGTTTCTAGGGTCCTCCAGCCGGTTGGGCCTCGGCCGGGACTGGCCTCACTTGCTTCGGGCGGCCCCACCGCGCTTCACTGCCGACTTTCTGGGCCCTGCCAGCGGCACGCGCAGGATTCTGGCGACGTCCTGCGCCGCCTTCTTCGGCACCCCGGCTTCATCGGCGTGGCGACCGAACTCGTTCACGGCATGTCGAACTTCATCGATGACTCGCCGAGGCCGCCTCACGTCGACCGACGAGGCCAACTCGAGCAGGTCCTTGTCGGTGGGGTTGGCCCCCTCCCGCCCGACCAGCATCCAATGTTCCCCGCCAGGGCCTGACGAGAAGGTCAAATCATACGCCGGGCTCGGGCTCCACTCGCCGCGCTCGCTCATGAGAAAGGCGAAGTTCCGGGCGTGGTCGTCACGGTTATGGGCGTAGACGTTGAAACACGCCCTCCGGAACATCTCGGTGACGGCCGCTTCGTTGCGCGTGAGCTTTCGCGTCGCGAGCAGCAGGTCCCTGTACGTGAGGGACGGATTTCTGTGTGACGCGTGCAGCACGCCCGCAAGCGTGTGGAGGTGGATTTTCCGGCGTCCGTTGCGATCGAATCGGCGGACGGCGAAGTACCCGGCGTGCCGCGCCGTTCGGCCGAGCAGCGTGGTGGAGGGGACGTCGAGGCCCGCCGCGGCGGCCATCCTGAAGTAGGCGTGCTCGAGCACGCCCGCGTGGGGTGCGTCGTCCCTCGCGGGGAACTTGACGATGTAGGGGGTGCAGCCCGGGCGCGCCTTGCGGTCGCCGTAGATGACCTTCCCCTCAGCCCCGACCTGCACCAGCGCCTTCGGGCGAGCTCCCTGCGGTGAACCTCCGAGCGCGATGAGTCGGTCCAGGTCTGGCGCCTTGGCGTCATGGAGGACCGCCTCCACCTCGGCGGCTATCTGCGGCAGACTCACGACGCTCGGTGGCTGGAGGTCGACTTCGGGCTGATAGACGAGCGCGCCCATCGAGCGGGCTCCGATGAGGGCAAGCCGGTCGAGCGGACCCAGCTCTGCGGGCAGCAGTCCCGCCCTCGCCGCGCGACGGTCGATGAGGAGCCGCCCCCACCCGTCGGGCAGGCTGTCGTCGAACACCCCGGGCAGACCGTCGAAGAGTTGAGGTTCCCCAACGAAGACGCCACCCCGGAGCGGCAGCTTGATGGGGGACAACTCGATACCCCTCGTCAGCCACTGGGCGTCGTACTCGAAGAGGATTTCGCGGTCTTTGGTTGCGAGGCGGCCAACCTTGAGGAACCGGTCCTCCTCGGGCTCGTAGAAGACGGTCAGCAGTCGTACCTGCTGGACTGTCACTTCCGCCTCCGGACTCGCTGTCGCTCGACGCCCCCTGGCTCTTCCAGCGCTTCGTCGAGCGAGCGGTACCTGGGGACCTCGAAGAGCTTCTCGAGGCCGCCCTCTACGCCCAGCGCAGTGGCTATTCGCAGCAGGTTCTCGAGCGATGCACGGCCAGTGTTCTCGAAACGCACCACGGTGCCGGTTCCTACGCCAGCGCGCGCGGCGAGCTCGCGTTGCTGGAACCCGCGCAGGATTCGGAGTCGACGGGCGCGGCGCCCCAGGTCGACCAGGCTTGTTTTGTATGAATCCACTAGTGAAATACTAACTACCATGCAGCCACTTAAGCAACCACATGTGAGTTGTTACCGGCGAGTCATAGGCTCGGGGTGAACCGGCCGCCTCACTGCCCCTGCTGGTCCTTCAGCCGGTCGGGAATCACCTCGAGCTTCGCGGCATACGTCAGCCTCGAGTCCGACGTGAACTCGATGAGGTGGTCGCCGACCCCGGCCAGGTCGGCCTCGCGCGCGACGTACCCCACCTGCTCGGACTCGCCGACGAACGTGCGGCCGGTGACGGTGTGGCGCACCCGCGACCGGCACTGGTCCTCGTAGAAGTTGATGACCGTCTCGTCCCCCGCCGCGATGATGCCGTCGAGCAGGAAGAGAATGCGAACGACGGACGGCTCGAAGAGCTGCACGGCCAGCCGGCCGTCCCCCGGGAACTTGCCCTGAATGTAGCTGGCATCGCCGAGCAGGCAGCCGACCACCTTGTCGCAGACCGGCCACTGCGCGTCGCAGGTGTCGGCCACCCGCGACCCGAGAAACTCCTCGCGGCGGCTCTCGGGGGTGCAGCCCGCGGCCGCCAGGGCGGAAACCAGGGCCAGCCCCCACGCGGCCCGGGCGACCGGACCTTGGACTCCGGACCGAAACGCGACTAAGAATGGCGGCATCGCCGCTCCCGCTGCATTGGCCACGGGGGCCGTCTCGAGGGTTACCGACATGCCGTTGCGCACCGTCCTTGGCTTCACCATCTTCCTCGCTCTGGTTGCCTGTGGGAATACCCCTTCGCTTCCCCAGAAGCCGCAGCTCATCACCGACCGCGACTCGCTGGGCTTCGGCCAGGAGTTCGGCAGCGGCACCTACATCGGCACGTCGACGCAGAATTCGCTGATGATCGAGAACCAGGGGCTCGACCCGCTGGTGCTCAACCAGGTCACCATCGCCGGCGACAGCGCCTTCGTGCTCGACCCGGCCTCGAGCACCACCATCAAGGCCAAGGCCCGCGCCTTCCTGCGCATCACCTTCACCCCCACCCAGGCCAAGGTTTACACCGCGACCATCACCATCGACTCGAACGCCGAGAACACGCCCCACAAGACGGTGGACGTCACCGGCAAGGGCATCGTCGGCGGCGACGGGGGCTGAGCGGGCCTTTACGCCTACGGCTTCTTCTTCACCTCGCACCGGTCGAGCAGGTCTTCCGGCGCCACCTCGATGACGCCGTCGACGGGCGACTTGATGCCGCCTATCGGGTAGCGCATTCCCTTGAAGCGGGCTCCGCGCACCAGCGTGCGCCCGGTGGGGTCGTCGGCGGGAATCATCGCCAGCGAGACGAAGAGATCATTGTACCCGGCGCCCCGCCCCGAGCCTCCGTCGCGGAAGTCGGGCAGCGTGGGCGCCAGCGCGATGTTGGCCACGCGGAAGCGGTAGCACTGCCGGCCTTGGGGGTCGACCGGCCCGTCGGCGTTGATCTGGTACCGGTAGCCGGTGGTGGTGAGCTTCGACCCGTCGGCCAGCAACGGGTCGGTGTGCCTCTGAATCTCCTGGTAGTTGTACATGCCGTCGCTGTCCGGGTCTTCGTCGCGGTCGTAGCTCGACGGCTGGGTGCGCATCTGCCACTCGATTGAATCGGGAATGCCGTCCTGGTCGCTGTCCGAGCGCAGCCCGTTGGTGCCGATGATCTGCTCGTCGCAGTCGGTCAGCCCGTCGCAGTCCGAGTCGATGGCGCGCAGGGCGGGCGGGCAGCCCGGGTCGAGGCCGCCGCCGTCGGGCTGCGCGAGCTGGTTGGGCACGAACGAAGCTCCCAGCTTGGCGAAGTGCACCTCGACCCCGTCCGAGAAGCCGTCGCCGTCGGTGTCGGGGGCGAGCGGGTCGGTCCCGGCGGCGAGCTCTTCGGCGTCGGTCAACCCGTCGCCGTCGGAATCGGCCTCGGTGTCCGGTGAGTCGGCCGGCGCCGAGAAGTTGGTCACCAGGAATTCCTTCAGCGCATAGTCGCGGCGCACCTCGCCGAAGTCGAAGTTCAGGAAGTTGATGGGTTCGTTGTTGCGGAAGTCGCGGAAGGCGCCGCCGCCTATCTGGGCCATGCGGTCGAGCCGTTCGGCGTCTTGGTTGATCATCAGCATCGGGCAGGCCCCCGCGGGGACCACCGGAAACCGGCACGAGCTGCCCGTCGGCGGAGCCGTGTACCCGGTCAGGTCGCAGACCGCGGACAGCGGCTGGGTCGGGTTGAACACGTGCACCGTGTTGACCCGGACGTCGTCGGCCAGGTCCTTCAACTGGCGCACCCGAACCACCGCGTCGCCGCACAAGAGCTCGTCGTCCTGGTTGATGGTGGGGTGACCGTCGGACAGGAAGATGACCGAGTACCGGGCGACCGCTTCCGACTTGCTCAGCCGGGCGATGGCCAGGTCGCGGTTGATGAGCGCGTAGATTTCGGCCAGCGGCTTGATGAAGTCGGTGGCGTCGGCGTTCGCCCCGCCGTCGGGGTTCAACCCCGGGGTGGGCACGAAGTTGAGCAGCCGTTCCTTCAGCATCAGCCGGTCGTTGTCGGTGAAGGTGATGAGCTGCTCGAACTCGGGCAGGTTGCTGCGGGTCAGGAACGCGGGGGTCGAACCGGCGAACACCATCACCGAGATGTAGATTTCCGGGTCGGTGGGCAGGGCTTCCATCAGGTCGATGATGGCCGTGGCGCGCGTGCCGTCGGGGTCGGTCACGTTCATCGACTGCGACGCGTCGAGCGCCATCATGATCTTGATGGGCCGGACCACCTCGTTGGTGCCCAGGGTGCACACCCGGCCCTCGACCGTCACCGTGCGGTCCACCGGCGCCGACGCGGTGTTGAGCGGATCGTAGACGTAGACGTCGGTGCACGACCAGGCGGCCACCGCCAGGGCCGCCGCGTGGCCAGCCCGCCACCCGGCCCCCTGCCGCCGCCGGACGGTCACGGGGCGGTCCCCACGCAGCGGCTCTTGAAGGCCGCCGGGTCGCCGGTCATCTGCGACGGCGAGAGGAAGTTCGAGTTCAGCACCTCGACCTCGGGGCCAGTCGGCACCCGCACCGACGGCGGGTCGTACTGCGCCCAGACGCAGGCGGTGCGCCAGACGCCGTAGTCGGTGCCGACGCCGCTTTGCGGGGCCTCGCCGAACCAGACCTTGTACAGGTTGTAGCCTTGGCGAAGCCCGGCGCGGGACGGGGGCGTGACGAGCGTCAGGTTCGACACCGAGAAGTCGTAGCAGATGGTGCCGTCGGGCTGGGTCTGGGCCGAGGTGGCGTACTGGTAGCCAAACTCCTCGATGAAGTCGCGGTCACGCACGGTGGGGTCTGAGTCGAGGCTCAGCTCGTCCATGTCGGGAATGCCGTCACCGTCGGTGTCGAGCCCCACCGAGGCGGGCACGAGCGGGTCGAGGCCGTAGCGCACCTCGACCCCGTCCGGAATGCCGTCGGCGTCGGAGTCGACGATGCCGGTTCGCGACTTCAGGAAGTCCTCCTCCGCGAACTGGGACAGGCCGTCGCCGTCGGTGTCGCGGCACGAGCAGCCGAGCGTCGCCGGGTCCGTCGGGTTGCACCCCCGGCCGTCCTTCTCGTTCGGCACGAAGCCGCGGTCCCCTCGCATCTGTTCGAAGCGGTCGTCGAAGCAGTCGCCGTCGGTGTCCGGGGCGAAGTTGCTCGTCTTCCAGGGCTTGTAGGGCTGGTCCAGCGTGTCGGCCAGTCCGTCGCCGTCGGAATCGACCAACCGCCCGGTGGGCCCCGGCACCGAGGTGACCGACTGCACCAAGAGCGTCTTCATCACGTTGGGCGCCGCCAAGGACGAGTAGTCGAGGGCGCCCAGGCCGAGGTTGGCGATTTCGCTGTTGTTGAATTCCTGGAAGACGCCGTTGCCGCGCTGGGCCATCTGCCGCAACAGCCACGAGGCGATGGCCTTGGTCGCCGCGGGGTAGTTGGCGGGGGTGGTGTTCGGGTAGGTGCCGTATAGGTCTTGGCAGATGGGGCCGCAGGCCTCGACCGCCGCCTGGTTGAACAGCAGCACGGTGTGGAAGCGCACGTCGCCGACGTTGAACTGGTCTCGGAGCTCGATCATCTGGTCGACGAACGAGAAGAGCTGGTAGTTCTGGTTGCGGTCGGTGCCCATCACGAAGCCGGTGATGGCGTCGGGGTCGGTCGGGTCGATGGTGTTGCAGTAGGTGCCCGACCCCGACGAGTCCGCGAACGTCAGGTCGGGGTTGTCCGAGTCGGCATACTTTGTGAGGTTGTCGTTGGCCGAGCAGCGCGGAAACGGCGCTCCGTCGGTCAAGAACACCGTCACGTACCGGGTGCGCGGCAGTTGTTCGGGGCTGCTGTTCGACACGTCGGCGATGTCCGACGCGATGAGCGAGTAGGCGTAGGACATCGCCCCCTGGTAGTCGGTGCCCTTGCCGAGCTGGTTCTGCAGGCCGGTGATGTACGAGCCGAGCGAGCTGTCGGGCCTCGCGAAGCGCGACCCCGAGGTGGTCGGCGGCCAGACGTTCTTCACGTTGGTCTCGAACGGCACGATGGCGATCTGCACGTTGGGCTGGTTCTGAAACTGCCCGATGAGCTGGTTCAACGCGCGCACCCGGGCCGGCTGGGTGACTCCGGGCGGCACGATGGCCACCACCGCGGCCTGCTCGCAGAAGCCCGACCCTTCCTGCGACCCGGGAGGGTCTGACACGCACATCGACCCAGACTCGTCCACGATGAAGACCACCTTGACCGGGAAGCCGGTGGGGTCGGGCGGGGCGGTGCAGACGCGCCCCTGGAGGGTGAGCTTGTTGTCGAGGTTGGTGGGTTCGGACGCTTTCGGCTCGATGAATGCGTCGGTGCACGCGAAGGTCGCCAACAGCGCCGTCACCGTCAGCCATTGCTTTGACGCCATACGTCCTCCCGCGGTGCTGCCCGACCCCTTTTCAAAAGCCTACGCCCCGGCGCGCTGGGCGCCGGGGCGGTAGGTGACTTCATCTGGTGCCGCTACCCGGCCCGACCTTACGCCCGGCGGCGGCGGAGCAGGCCGAGGAGCGCGAAGCCGAGCCCGGCCAGCGGCGCGCCCATCGGGATGGCGGCGCAGGTGCCCGCCTTGGCCGGGTCACCCACCTGCAGCTTGAGCTGCGAGGTCGAGTCCTTCGCTTCGGGGTAGGCGCGGTCGGCGAAGGCCAGCGTGCCCTTGACCTGGAGCGTGTACTCGCCGTCGACGTCCGCGGTGAAGGTCGGCACGGAACCATCGACGTAAGCGTACTCCCAGTGGCGGCTCAGGGTCACCGCGCCGACCGGGCTCTCGACGGGGGCGGACGAGCCCTTCGGGCGAGCAGTCACGGTCCACACGTACTCGATGGCGGCGTTGTTGCGGTTGGCGAACAGCGGCAGGCGAACCGACTCACCGTGCTTGAGCGCCAGCGCTCCACCCCCGTGCACCTTGAACGGGCCCTTGGGGTCGAGGCAGTCGGTCTTGTTGGCCGGGTCGACCACCACGCAGTACAGGCTGTCGCAAGCGTCGCCTACGCCGTCGCCGTCGTCGTCCTTCTGGTCGCGGTTGGCAACCGCCGGGCAGTTGTCGGTCGCGTTGGCGACGCCGTCGTTGTCGATGTCGAGGTCGCAGGCGTCGCCGATGCCGTCGCCGTCGGTGTCCTTCTGGTCGGGGTTCGGCACGCCGGGGCACTTGTCGAAGCTGTCGCCCACGTTGTCACCGTCGCTGTCGACGTTGCAGTCGGCCGCGTTGATGCCGGCCATGCTCTGCGTGGCGTTGGCCACCAGCGGGCAGTTGTCCTGGCCGTCCGCGATGCCGTCGTTGTCGTCGTCGGCGTCGCAGGCGTCGCCGGTGCCGTCGGTGTCGGCGTCCTTCTGGTTCGCGTTGGGGATGGCCGCGCAGTTGTCGGCGGTGTCAGCCACGCCGTCACCGTCCTTGTCGGTGTCGCAGGCGTCGCCCTGGCCGTCGCCGTCGGTGTCGAGCTGCGAGAAGTTCGACACGCCCGCGCAGTTGTCGCAGACGTCGCCGATGCCGTCGCCGTCGCCGTCGAGCTGGTCCCTATTCGAGGCGAACGGGCAGTTGTCCTTGTCGTCCGCCTTGCCGTCACCGTCAGCGTCGTCGGTGTACGCCAGCGTCTTGCCGTCGTCGGTGTAGGCCACCCACACCGAGCAACCGCAGCCGCAGCCGCAGCCACCGCCCTCTTCCTTGGGAGCGCCGCAGTCCGAACCGAGACACTCGGGGTTCGTCCCGTTGCTCAATTGAGCGAAGGCCGGAATGGCCACCAACATTGCCGCGCCCACCGCCACCAGCGACGCGATTCTCACGAGGTAACGAGACATGAACAGCTCCTTTCGAAACTCCTGGTCGGACCTTCCGATAGCAAGACCCGATCCCACGTCAGTTCGTCTAGTTTGTTTAGTTGTTACGGCTGCTTGTGATTGCGTCGCCCCTTGCGTCCGAGCTGGGTGTGGGGGGGAGTCCTCAGGATCATTGGGGGTCGCACCCCACAACCTCGAACCGATCAAAAGCCTAGCACGAAGTCGTCGGGGGTCACCTTAATGATGCCCTTCGGCTTCTTCTTATCGGGGGGAATGAAGCGCACCTGTTGGATGAAGAGCGACCCGATGCCGGTGCCGCGCGGGTCGGACTCGTGGCCGACCTGCAGGTAGAAGTAGATGTCGTTGGTGCCCGCGGGAATCTTCAGGCTGGGGAAGTTCTCGTTGGGCCGTTCGATCGTGTACACCAGGCCGACGTTGGTCACCTTGAAGTCGTAGCAGGCGCGGCCATCGGGGGTGGGGGTGCCGTCGGTGATGGCGTAACCGTAGCCGTGCTCGGCGCGGAAACCGATGTCGGCGGACAGCGCGTCGGTGTGTTGTTTCACTTCTCCGATGTTGGAGTACCCGTCGCGGTCTTGGTCGTTGAGGTCTTCCGGTATCAGCGGGTTGGTGTTGGCGAGCAATTCGACCAGGTCGGGAATGCCGTCGCCGTCGGTGTCGGCCACGCACGGGTTGGTGCCGAGCACCCGTTCCTCGCAGTCGTTCAACCGGTCGAAGTCGGTGTCGAGGAAGGGGTTGCAGCCGTTGATGACGTCGACGTTGCCCGGCTGGGGCTTCAAGCCCATGTGCAGCTCGACGCCGTCCATCAGCCCGTCGCTGTCCGAGTCGGGGGCGATGGAGTCGGTGCCGGCGTCGGCCTCGTCGTCGTCAGGCATGCCGTCGCCGTCCGAATCGACCAGCACCTTGCCCGACCGGGCGACGGCGTTGCGGTTGAAGGCGAAGAACTGCTTCAGCACCAGCGCCCGCTGCAAGGAAGCGTAGTTGATGGCGTTCAGCGCCGCCTTCAGGTTTCCGGGGTCGGTCTCGATGAGCTGGGTGCCGCCCTGGCGGGCGATGGCGGCTCCCTGGGCGGACGCGGTGGGGTCGGCGGTGGTGCGCACGTAGATGGGCTGTATCGAGACCTCGCCGGCGCGGTACTGGTCTTCCAGCGACTTGAGCGCGCCGGTCACCGCCGACAGCTCGCAGGCCGAGCACTGCGCCGGGTCGGGCATGGCGCTGCACTTGCCTTCGATGCCGGCGTTGAAGGCCGGGTTGGCGCACGAGGTGTCGGCGTCGGAAAACACCAACACCACCAGGTAGCGGGTGCGACCGACGGTGCCCTTGCAACCGGTCTGCATGTCGCCCGACAAGAGGCTGCGGGCCAGCCTGAGCGGCGCGCGCAGCGAGATGGGGCCCGCTTCCTGGTAGCTCGAGTACTTCATGGTCGCGGTCTGAAGCTGCGCCGCGTCGACGTAGGACGCCTGAATGCCGGTGGCGACCGTGTGGTACGCCATCAGCTCGAACTTGATGTAGGGCTCGGAGAAGCGCGACCCCAGGTCCTGGAGCGCTGCGGTCACCTGCCCCACCACGGTGCGGTCGATGTTGTCGCCGCCTTCGACCGCGAACAGCACCCGCACCGGAAAGGCCTCGCCGGTCGCCAGCGGCACGCAGACGCTGCCTTCCAGGTCGACCCGGTCGGGGCCGGTGCCTGCCCCCTCGCCTATCTTGTAGAGGCCGACGTCGGTGCAACCCGAGAGCGCCCAGACGGCGGTCAGCATGAGAATCGGGCGCGAGCGGGACATGGCGCGCCGCGAAGCCTACTCCAGCGCGCCTCGTGGGGACATCACGCAGGCGCTCGCCGCAGCGCCCGGGCGCGCGAACTATAGTGAAGGCGGTGTGCGTGTGCTCCTTGACGCATTGAAACCCGTTGGCTTTAGTTTGGGTCCTGATGCGTCTGGCTCGTGGCTTGGTGTTGTCGGTGGTGGTTTGCGCCCTGGCGCCCGCGGCTTACGCGGGTCCGAAGGGCAAGCGCGGGGGCGCGGCCAAGGCGGCCGCTCGACGCGGTGCGGCAGCTCCGGTGGTCAAGCTGAAGCCGGCCGAGGTGCCCGCCGACGCGGCGCCGAAGGACACCGGCAGCGCTCCGGTCACCCGGGGCCCGACGCGCATCGACTTCGACGACCGGTTGATCCAAGGGCAGACCAACAAGTCGGGCGCCGTCTATCTGTACGACCGCAAGGAACTCAAGACGCGCTCGATGGTCAAAAGGCGAGAGAGCTTCCGGGACGAGATCGTCGCCACGATCTACGACGACTAGTGCCCGAACTTCATCCGCAGTTCTCAAGGAGCTTTTTTTGAGCGGGCAGCCGGCGGTCCTCCAGGTCGTCATCTTGCGCGACGGGTTGCTCGTGGGCACCGAGGTGTTCGTGCCCGGCTCGTACACCCTCGGTTCGGGGGGCGAGGCCGACGTCCGCTTGGACGACGGCAGCGTCGACGGCCTGCACGCGGTGCTCTACTTCCAGAACGGCCGCGCGGCCATCCAGGACTCGGGCAGCACCACCGGCGTCTTCGTCAACGGCCACAAGATTACCGCCTGCGAAGTCCGCTCGGCCGACGAGCTCGCCATCGGCCCGTTCAGCCTGAAGTGCCGGGTGCTCGCCCAGAAGCCGGCCTCGAAGGCCGCCCCTCCGGCCGACGTCGCGGCGCTGTTGCGGGGCGGTCCGGCGCAGGCGGGCGGCGCTCCGCCCGGCGCCCCCACCAACCAGATGCGCAGGCCCCACGCTCAGCCCGCCCCTCCGAAGCAGGCCGCGCCCCCTCCGCCGACGCCGCCGCCCAGCCAACCGGGAGGGACGATGCTGTCCGCCCGCCGCCTGGCGGCGTCCTCGCCTTCGCCATCGAGTGCCAAGGGCGGTGGCCCGCACCTTCGGGCGGTGTCGGCGGCGCCGCAGTTCGAAGACGACATCGCCTCGACCGACCACCAGACCGTCGAGGCCGACCTGATGGCGGCCACCGTTCCCACCGCCAACCGCGTGGGTCGCCCGCAGGCGGCGCGCAAGGTGGAACCCGAAGGGCCGGCGACCGAGATGGTGCCGGCGGCCCAGGCACCCGAGTCGCCCAAGAAGGTGCGCGCTCGCGGCGGCCGCAAGCTGCCTGAAATCTCGGCCTCCAAGTCGAACCCGCGACTGGCCAAGGCCGACACGGCACGGGGCCTGCCCCGCCTGTTCTTCGAGCTCTACTGGGGCGAGGTGCGGCACGGGGCGCACGGCTTCGGGCCCATTCTGCCGAAGAAGCCGGTGATGGCGGCCCACCGCGGCGACGCCAACCTGCCGCTGTGGGGCTTCTCGCTGCCCACCGAGCCGATGCTGATGGCCGAGCAAGCCGGCAGCTCGTACCGCGTCTTCGTGCCGCCAGGCGCCGCCATCGAGAAGCGGCAGACCGACGACAACTTCTACCCGGTGGCCCCCGAGCAGCTCGAGTCGCGCGGCGGCCGGCGCTGCCTGACGCTGTCGAACGGCATGGCGGCGCGCTTCTCCGAGGGCGAGATGCTGCTGGTCGTCTACGTCCAGCCGGCGCTCCAGCAGCCGCGCATCAGCCCGTTGCACGGCCTGCCCTGGCTGATGCTCACGCTGCTCACGCTGTTCATGGGCGGCTTCTTCTGGTTCCTTTTGTTCGGCCCGAAGCCCGGCGAGACCGCCGACTTCATGCAAAAGGACTTGCCGCCGGTGGCGGTGCGGCTGATAGCCCCCGAACCCAAGAAAAAGGAAGAGGCGCAGAAGAAACTCGAGGCCATCAAGGAGAAGGCCGAGAAAGCCAAGAAGAAGGTCGAGACCCCGGTCGCGAAAGAGGCGCCGAAGCCCAAGAAGAAGGAACGCGAAGAACCCCCGCCGCCCACCGCCGCGCCTCCCCCCGAGACGCGCGCCCTGAAGGCGCTGGCCAAGCTGACCGCGGCCGGGCCCGCCTCGGGCGACATCTTGGCGGCGGTGGACAAGCTGGGGAACGGGCCCGGGTCGAAGAACAGCAATTTCAAGCTCTCGGGGCTCATCGGCAAAGCCCCCATCGCCAACGCCGGGCTGGGCACCTTCGGCCTGGGCGGGGGCGGCGGCGGCGGCTTCGGCACTCGCGGGGCAGAGATTTTGCGCGGCCGCGGCGGCGGCGGCATCGGCGCCCTGGGGGCGGGCAGCGTCGGCCGGGGCTCGGTCGGCGGCACGGTCACCCGGGCCTCGGCGCGAAGCCTGGGCGTGCAAGGGAGCATCGACCGCGAGGCGGTCGCCAAGTGCGTGAACTCGCACCTGCAAGAGGTGCGCGCCTGCTACGAGCGGGCCCTGTTGAGGGAACCTGGGCTGGCAGGCAAGGTGGTGCTCGAGTGGAACATCTCGACGGCCGGCAAGGTGGTATCCGCGAAGACCAAAACTTCGACCTTGCGAAACTCGGCGGTCGAGGCTTGCATCCTCCAAAATCTGAAGGGGTGGATTTTCCCTCCCGCCAGGGGCGGGATAGTCATCGTCAGCTACCCCTTCCTCTTCAACTCGGTGGGTTACTGACGTAGCCCTTCGCGGGGACGGACGGGAAAAAGTGCGAAAAGCCTTGCTTGGCCTGATGTTGGTCGTTCCGACCCTGGCGGTCGCCCAGTCGGAAGAGCTCGAGAATCCGGGGACTGTGGCCGCGGTGCAGGAACGGGCCTTCCGGATGAACCACGAGCTGGTGCTGGGCCTGGGCGCCTTGCCGCTCGACGCGTTCTACAAGGGCTACTACGGCCACCTGGCCTACGCGTTTCACTTCAGCGACAGCTTCGCCTGGCAGGTGATTCGCGGCGCCTACACCTACAACGTCAACACCGGGCTACGCGACCAGCTCGAGCGCGACTTCGGGGTGGTGCCCACCGCGTTCGAAGAGGTGCAGTACTTCGTGGGCACGGACATCATGTGGTCGCCGCTGTACGGCAAGTCGGCGGTGCTGAACTCGTCGGTCCTTTTCTCAGAGACCTACCTCTTGCTCGGCGGGTCGGTCTTCAAGCTCACGAATCACTTCCGGCCGGCCGTCAACCTGGGGCTCGGGGTGCGGCTGTTCCAGAGCAAGTACCTCTCGTTCCGGCTCGAAGGCACCAACGACTTCGTCATCTCGGACAAACCGTTCAACATCATCACGCTCCAGCTCGAAGCGGCGGTCAACTTCGGCGCGACCGAGTGAGCTCGAAGGCCTTCGTGAGAAACTCCCTCGTCTTGCTCTCCTGCGTGCTCGCCGCCGGCACCGCTCGGGCCGGCAAGGGCACCGACCCGGTCACGGGAGAGGCACCTCCGGACGACCCGGTCGCCGATGAGGCGCCCGCTCCGCTGCCGCCCGCCAAGCCCGGGGCAGGCGCCGCTCCGCCTGCCGCCGCCACGAAGTCCGAGCCCGAGGCCGAGCCCGAAGGGGCCGCCGCCCCGCAGCAGCACCAGGTGGGGCCGAAGCTCTTCGACGAGGCGCTGCAGGACTACTTCCAGGGCCGCCCCAAGGAAGCCGCGCCCAAGCTGTTCGCCTTCACCGAGAGCGTCTCGCCCACCGACGAGAACTACGCCTGGGCGCAGTTCTTCCTCGCGCGGTCGCTGGTCGACCTGGGGTTGCGCCACGCCGGAGCCGTCTACCTGGCCCGCATCGCGCGCGAACGGTCGAACCCCGCGGTGCTGCCGAAGGCGCTGGACGAATTGCGCGGACTGGCCGACCTGCCCCACGACGAAGAGATGATCGACAACCAGGTCTTCGGGTCGCTCGACCTGGGCTTCTTGCCCGAAGAGACCGCCGGCTTCGCCCACTACCAGCAGGGACTGGTCGACCTGAAGGTCGGCAACGAGCGCTGGGCCAACACCCACTTCGCCAAGCTTACGGAAGGGTCGGCCGAGGCGTCGCGGGCGCGCTTCGCCCTCTTGGTGACGCGCCTGAAGACGACCAAGCGCGACCTGCCGAAAGAGATGATCGACGAGTTCCTCGAGCTGTCGAAGGACCCCAAGCTGACCCAGGACTCGCGCAACGAGTCGATGCTGGCGGTGGCCCGCCTGCGCTACGAGCAGAAGGACTTCAACGGCGCGCTCGAAGCCTACGCCTCGGTGAAGCTGCCGATGCTCGACCCCGGGCGGGCGGCGCTCTACCTCGAAGAGGCGTGGACGAGGTACCAGCTCGGCCAGATTCACGCGGCGATGGGCATTCTCACCACGCTCGACGCGCCGTCGTTCCGCGACGAGTTCCTCCCGGACAAGTACATCTTGCGCTCGTTCATCTACCGCGACCTGTGCCACTACCTGCCTGCGAAGCGGGCGGCGAAGGAATTGACCCGGCGCTTCGCCGAGTCGCTCGAGGCGATTCACGAGCGCGAAGACCTGGCCCAGGACGTGCGGCTGCGCCGCGCCGCCATCTCGCACGGGGCCACCAAGCGGGCCGAGAAGTTCCTCGAGTCGCTGGACCTGGAAGGCGAGCGGCTGGGGCGCTACGCCGGCAGCTTCGGCGACCGGCTGTTCGCCTACCTCACCAAGCTGTACGACCTGGCCCACGCCGAGTCGGCGCGCATCTTCCAGGTCCGGCTCCGCGAGTCGGTGCGGGTCGAAGCCGACAAGCTCTTGCGCGCCGCCGAGCAGGTGCGGCTGATGGAATACGAGGTCGGCCTGAAGCTGTACGAGCGGGTGAAGAAGGGCGCGAAGCTGGTCAGCGAGATCAAGGAAGACCAGCTCACGCCCACCCAGGTCCGGTACCACTTCGTGAACGAGTACTGGAACGACGAGCTGCGCAACTATCGCTTCTCGTTGAAGTCGCGCTGCATCGAGGAGACCGGCCGATGAGCGCGGTCGTCCCGGTGGTGGCCGCGCTCTGGGTGCTGGCACAGACTCCGTCGCAGGTCTTCTTGCAGAACAAGTACGAGAACCCCATCGTCTCGAAGCAGAAGGAAAAAGAAGAGCTCATCACCAAGCTGAAGCGCGACATCTACAAGGTCGATCGGTCGATCGGCGAGACCGAGAAGCTGATTACGAAGAGCCGCAACGCCCCGTACCTGCCCGACCTGCAGTTCCGCCTGGCCGAGCTGTACGTCGAGAAGAGCCGCTACGTCTATTACCTGCAGGCCGAGACCCGGCCCGATGGCACCAAGGGCGCGGTGGTCTCGCCCGAGACCAAGCTGTTGAAGCAGAAGGCGGTGCAGATCTACTACCGCGTGCTGCACGAGTACCCCGAGTTTCACGACGGCGACAAGGTCACCTTCTACCTGGCGCACGAGCAGCGCGAGCTCGGTCAGTTCGACGACATGATGAAGACGTTGGGCGAGCTCATCAAGAAGTACCCCAACAGCCCGCTGCGCCTCGATTCCGAGCAGATTCTGGGCGACTACTACTTCGACAAGACCGACCTGACCGAGGCCGAGAAGCACTTCAAGGCCATTCTCGACGCGCCCGCCTCGCCGGTGCACGACCTCGCCCGCTACAAGATGGGGTGGATTCGCATCAACCAGGCCAACCACGCCGAGGCGGTCACCTTCTTCGAGGCCGCGGCCGCCAGCGCTCCCATTCCCGGGGTCGACCAGGCCAAGGCGCTGAACGTCAAGCGCGAGGCGCTGCTCGACCTGGTCTACAGCTACACCGAGGCGCGCCCGGCCAAGGGGGCGCTCAACTACTTCGAGAAGCTGTCCGAGTCGCGCGCCACCTACGCGCTGGCGCTCGACAAGCTGGGCAACCGGTACTTCATCAAGCAGCAGTACGAGTTCGCCATTCCCGCGCTGCGGCGCCTGCTCGAAATCCAGCCCGACCCCGAGCTCGACCTGGAACGGGCCGAGAAGATCTACGACTCGATCAAGGCCTCGAAGGGCAAGGTGGTCGCGCGGCCAGCCGACATCCGCTTCCTGGTGCGGGCCGCGGTGCAGACCAAGGTCGACCCGGCGAAGGACGAACCGACGCGGAAGAAGCAGTTGGCCGAGCTCGAAGAGATGGGGCGCGACCTGGCCACCCAGCTTCACGTCGCGGCGCAAAAGAAGGAAGACCACCCCCACTACATGGAAGCGGCCGCGGCCTACGAGGAATACCTGGCCCTGTTCCGCCCGCGGCAGCACGTCACCACCATCATGTCGAACCGCGCCGACGCGCTGTTCGCCGCCAAGGAATTCCCGTCGGCGGCGCGCCAGTTCGAAGAGCTGGCCACCTACCTGGAAGCCAAGGACGCCAAGGCGCACGAGGCTTCGCTCTACGGGGCGCTGTTGTCGCACTACTCGTCGCTGAAGCAGGGCGAGGTCGAACGGCTGAACGCCTTCGAGGTGGCCGACGCGCGGCAGGCGCTGAAGCTGTTGGGCGCCAACTTCGTGTCGCGCTACGCCCAGAGCGAGCACGTGCTCGAGGTGAAGTTCAACATCGCCCGCGCCTACTACGAAGACGGCGAGTTCCCGAAGGCGGCCGAGCTGTTCAAGGACTTCGCCCTGAAGCACTCCGAGCACAAAGACGCCGCCGCCGCCGGCAACCTGGCCCTCGACTCGCTGCGCCAGGTGAACGACTTCAAGGGGCTGGAAACGACCGGCAAGGCCTTCCTGGCCTCGAGGCTGCCGGCGGCCTTCCTTTCCGACGTGCAGAAGATTCTCACCGAGAGCAAGGGGGAAGAGCTGGGCGAGCTGGTGCTGAAGAGCTCGGAAGAGTCGGGCGACGTCGTCGAGGGGCTGCTCAAGGTCGCCGAAGAGAACAAGGGCAAGGACATCGGCGAGAAGGCGATGCACGGGGCCTTCCAGGCGGCGCGCGACAAGCGCGACCTGCGAAAGGAACGCGAGATTGGCGCCCGCTTCATCAACGAATACCCGAAGTCCGGCTTCCTCGCCGACGTGCTGTTGACCCTGGGCAGGGCCGCGGCCGAAGGGGCGCGCTTCACCGAGGCCGCTGCCTGGTACGACCAGGTGGGGCAACGCATGGGCGCCGACTCGACTGGGCTGGACGGCTTCCTCACCAGCGGCAAGCTGAAGCTGGCGATGGGCGACTACCCCGGCGCGGCCAAGGCCTTCGGCGCCGGGGCTGACATCGCCGGGCCGCGCAAGTCCGAGGTGCTGGCCCTGATGGCCGACGCCGAGCTGAAGCAGAAGGACCCGGCCCGGGCGCGCGCGTTGGCCGAGCAGGCCCTGAAGCTCGACAGACAGAACTCCGCCGCCGCCGCCGTCGTGGCCGAGGTGCAGGCCACCACCGCGCCGCACGAGAAGCCCGACGCGCTGGTGGCGATGCTGACCGCCATCTCGAACGGCCCCAACGGGCAGAGCGAAGACACGGCGAAGGGGCTCTGGTTTCTGGGCGACATCCTCTACCGGAACTACAAGGCGCTGCCGGCCGACAAGGTCGAAGAGAAGGTGGCGGCGCTGCAACAGCTCGAGGGCATCTTCGGCCAGGCGGCGCAGATGGGTTCGCCCGAGTGGGCGGTCGCGGCCCTGTGGAAGATTGGCCTGTCCTACGCCCACCTGGCCGACGTCGTCGAGGGCACGCCGATGCCCGCGGGGCTGAAGCCGGCCGAGGTCGAGCAGTTTCGCAACGCGGTGAAGGAACAGGTGAACCCGTTGCGCGAAAGGTCCGACGGCGCCTTCAAGGCCTGCCTGTCTCGCGCCGAACAGCTCGAGGTCTTCAGCGCGGCGCTGGTCGGCTGCCGCACCAAGAGCGAGACCGCCAAGTCGCCCATTCCGCTTCCGTCCGAAGGACGGCCGGTCAACGTCGACGAGCTGCAGCAGAAGGCCGAAACCACCATGAACCCGTCGGCCATCGAGGCCCTGGGCATGGCCTACCTGGGGGCCGGGCAGTTGGCGCTGGCGCAGCTCACCTTCGCGCGGGCGCTCGAATTGGAAGACTCGCGGGCCTCGTCCCACTCGGCGATGGGCTACGCCATGCTGTTGCAGGGCGACTCGATGGGGGCCCGGGCCGAGTACGGCAAGGCGCTGGACGCCGACCCCACCTTCGAGAAGGCCCGGGCCAACCTGGCCGCGCTGCGCTGCCGGTTCCGCGACGCCGCGGGGGCCAAGCACGAGGTGGCGGTCATCAAGGACGCGGGGGCGCTGACCGGGCCCGACGTCGACCCCGAGTGGAAGGCGTGCCGATGAGCCCTTCGGCGCTCGCCTGGCTCGCCACCGTTCCGCTGGCCGCGGCCGCCTGCGGCCCGGTGCAGCCGGGGCCGCCCAAGCCGGCCCACGCCCTCGAGGGCAGCCTGTCGGTGCTGGTGGACCTGGGCTTCGACGTCGCGCACGTGGACGTCAGCGACAACGACTTGGCGGTGCGCTACGGCCGGAAGCAGGGCGACGGCGAGGACACCGTCTTCAAGGCGACCGCCATCATCTCGGACCTGGTGCTGGTGCAAAACGGCAGCATCGACCTGGCCGAGGTTCTGCCGTCGGGCGTGCAGCGGGGCCTGATGTCGCGGGACGTGCTGAATGACCCACGGCGCGCGTTTCCAAAGCTGCAGCGGGGCCGCGTCATCCTCGACCGGGTGCCGGTGTCGGGCGAGAACGTCAACGTCGACCTGGCGGTCACCTTCGAGGCGGGCATCGACTTCGCTTCGGGGCGGACGGTGTTCGGAAAGTTCGAGGCGAACGTCCTATGAAGCGCGCGCGAATCGCGGCGGCGGCCGGCTTGCTCGTCCTCGCCGCGGGGTGCACCAAGCGGGTGCCCGCCGACCTCATCAACAAGCTGCCCTACGACTACCGCATCGAATTGCTCGAGGCCGAGAACGACTTCGCGCTGGCCATCGACCGGCTCGACGAGGCCCAGGCGGAAATCCTCCACACCCGCGACACGCTGCGCAGGGCCAAGGAGAGGCTGTCGGCCGCCGAGAGCGAGACCGGCCGCGCCGAGACCAAGGCCTCGCAGGAAGTCGCCACCCTGGCGGTAGACGAAGCCGACGCCCGGGTGGCCTTCCTGAGGGCAAGGCAGGCGGTCAACGTCAAGACCGAGGGCGTGCAGAAGAAGAGCCTGCGCTGCGCCGAGGCCCGGTTCGAGCAGGCGCGGATGGTGGTGGCGCGCAAGGCCAAGGTCGAGGGTTCCGAGTCGCTGCGCCCCGAAGAGTTCGACGCGCAGGTGAAGGAGTGCGATGCCGACGTGGCCGAGCTGAAAGCGGAAATGAAGGAACAGAACGACGACGCCGCGGCCGCCAAGGACGCCTGGGAAAAGCACAAGACCGCCCTGGCCCGGAAGACTTTCGACGCGAGAGCGAGCCCGTATGTCGAGTAGCCGGAAGGCCGTCGTGACGAATCTCTTGTTCATCGCGCTGCCCGCCCTGGCGGCGGCCCCCGCGGAAGAGTCCGCCGCGCTGAAGCGCACCGTCGACGTCGAGTCGGCCAACGTCCAGGCCGCTCCGGACGACACCGACGCGCTGTACCGGCTGGGGCTGGCGTACCTCGCGCTCGGCGACGCCAAGCGCGCGGTGGTTCCGCTGACCGACCTGGTGAAGAAAGACGCGGAAGCGGTCGACGCCAAGGTGCTGCTGGCGCGAGCCTTGCGGCTGTCGTCGGAAGGCGAGAAGGCGCGGGCGTTGCTGGACGCGGCGATTCTGTCCCTGCCCGACGACGCTTCGCTGCGCGCCGAGCGGGGCCTGCTCGCCCGCAGTATGAACGAGACCGACGTCGCCATCGACCAGTACGGCAAGGCGGTGCAGTTGTCGCCCCAGGACGCCGACCTGCGCTTCAACTACGGCGAGGCGCTGCACAAGCGCGGCAAGACGGACGAGGCCATCGCCGCCTACCGCCAGGCGCTGCAGCTCAACGCCGGGCTGACCTCGGCCAAGGTGAACCTGGGCAAGGCGCTGGCCGAGAAGGGGCTGTACGGCGAGGCCAAGGAAATTCTCACCCAGGCGTCGAAGGAAGACTTGAAGGACGCCGAGTCGCACTACAACCTGGGCGTACTCTTGATGCGCGAGAGCAACGTCGGCGGCGCCATCGCCGAGTACCAGCGGGCGCTGGCGGTCGACCCCAAGCACGCGCTGGCCCACAACAACCTGGGCGTGGCCTTCGACGCGAAGACGGACCACAAGGCGGCGGCCGAGGAGTTCAAGAAGGCCATCGCCACCGACTCGGGCTACGCCGAGGCGCACTTCAACCTGGGGCTGTCGTACTTCGGCATGGGGAAGAATCTGCAAGCCACCCACGAGTTCGAGACCGCGCTGAAGCTCGAACCGCGCGCCTCGGGGCCCTACACCCAGCTCGGCACGCTGTACCTGCAGCAGGGCAAGAAGGACCGGGCGCTGGAAGCCTTCAAGAAGGCGGTGGCCGCGGTCGGCGACGACCGCATCAAGAACACCGACGCCTACCGCGGGCTGGCGCTGTCCTACCTGGCGCTGGGCCGGCCGAACGAAGCGGTCGAGACCTTGAAGACCGCGGTGAAGGCGCTGCCCGACGACGCGTCGTCGCACGCGGCGCTGGCGCAGGCCTACCTGGCGCTGGGCGACATGGACGCGGCGGTGGAAGAGCTGAAGCGCCGGCTGACGCTCGAACCCGGCCCCGAGGCCAAGCTCGACCTGGCCAGGGCCTGGGCGAAAAAACGCGTCTCGAAGGAAGCGCTGCCCCTGTACTTGGAGCTGTTGAAGGACGACCCGAAGAGCCTTGCCGCGCGCAACGGCCTGGTCGACCTGTACATCGCGATGAGCCAGTGGCCGTCGGCCGAGCAGGTGCTGACCGACTGGTTGAAAGAAGACCCCAACGACACCAACGCCAGCGCGAGGCTGGGCATCATCCACGCCCGAAAGGGGCGGCCCGACCTCGCCCTGCCGGCCTTAGAGGCGGTGGCGGAGAAGGACCCGACTCAGCTCGAGGCCCGGGCCGAGCTGGGCTTCCTCTACCTGCGCGGCGGCGACACCGACAAGGCGATGCGGGTGATTGGCGACGTGCTGGCCACCGAGCCGCGGAACCCGCTGGCGCTGCACTACCTGGGCGTGGCGCTGTACCGGAAGGGCCAGGCGGCGAAGGCCGAGGAGTCGTTCAAGGCGGCGGCCCAGCTCGACCCGAAGTTCTCGGCGCCGCACTTCTCGCTGGGCGAGCTGTACGAGGCGCAGCAGAAGCTCGACGACGCGCGGCGCGAGTACGACGCGGCCGCGAAGCTCGGCCACCCCGAGGCGGCCGACGCGCTGAAGAAGCTCACCAAGTAGCCCCGGGGGGGGGCAACGCATGGGCGGTAATGGGAGCTATCGGGGACTCAGCCGAACCGCGCTCGCCTTCGCCGCGGGGTTCGTTTCGGTCAGCCTCTCCCCCTCGACTGCAGCGGGCGCGACCCTGTTCTCGTGGAACGCCGACTCGGTCTCGCCGTCTTCCAGTTGCACGGCGCTCAACTCGGCGACCTTAGACGGTCTTGAACGCCACGACGGCACGAACTCGATGAAGGTGACCATACCGGGCAACGCGCAAGGAGCCTTCGGCTGCCCGGGTGCGCCGCCCGTCTTGGTGGGTTCGGGCAGCGACGGAGGCTGGTTGTACTTCCGGTGGTGGATGAAGATGGGCTCCAATTTCACTTGGGGCGGAGGCAGCCCGAAAATGCAAGTCGGCGAGATGAAGCGCCAGGGCGACCTTACTCCAATAGCGTTCCAGCTCTGGATCGACCCGTTGAGGATTTACGTCGGTACGTGCAAGTGTCAGCAGGGCGACGCCGGTGTGCACGACGACCCGAGCGCGGCGGTCGTCTACTACGACTTCGATCCAAAACCGAACCCGGCGGTCGCCAACTGGCAGGAGTACATCGTCGGGCTGAGGATGCAGAGCGGCGTGGATAAGTCCGACGGCGAGTTCCATCTCTGGGTGAACGGGGTCCAGGAGGGCACCGGCGTCAAGGGAATGAGCTACTGCAATGCTGACGCTGGAAACTGCGTGGGTTGGGTTCAGGTTGCCGGCTCGATGATGGTCTCACCGTCCCCGCAGCTAGGCGGGGATGCCAGCAGCGGCGGCACGATCTGGCTCGACGACTTCTCGTTCGATGATGTTTGGAACTCGAGCATCAGTGCCGTCGATGGGGGAGAGGACGCCGGTCTCGATGCCGGGGCCGACTCGGGGCCACCCGACTCGGGAACGGCTGACTCCGGAACGCCCGACCCGGGAACGGCCGACTACCCAGCCAACTCGAGCTACCGTGCTTTGTCCTGTGGCTGCTCACAGGCCGGTTCTGGCGTGGCGCTGCTGTTGGCCCTGCTGTTTCGGCTTCGGCGCAGGCGCTGACGAACATCGACCTGAGCGTCGCCTTCGCCCCATTCGGGCTCCGTCAGCCCCGGTGTTTCAGGACTCCGCCAAGCGAACTCAGGTGGCGTGGCACTGATCGACGTCGACGTTCGTGGTGAACGTCCCGCCGTCGGCACCCGTGCCGGAGACGGTGGCGGTTCCGCAGCCGGTCAGGTCAATCTTGAAGTTTCCGGTGCGGCTGCCGCTGTTCTGCCCCGTCAACGTGCCCGAGGTGGCGCAATTGCAGGTGGCCGACCACTGCAGGCTCTGGACGGAGAGCGTCGTCGTGTAGCTCGCCAGCTTGTGCTCGATCACCAGGGTGCCGCCGTCGACCGAGCGGCCCGCGCGCGTGGGCGGGGCTGAGCTGTAGCTGACCTGAAGTGGCGCGCTGGTGCTGGTCACGATGTCGAAGAGAAGCCCTCCGTCCGGCTTCATTCCCTTTCGCTCGATGCCCAGTCCGTCGAACGTGAAGGCGAGCGGGCCGGTGCGGGTCACCTTCTGGCCGCCCGCCGGCGACGTCGTCGGCGCGACGGTGACGGAATAGCCGTTCTTGCTGAGCTTGATGTTCGGGAGCCGAACGAAGTAGTCGCCGGTGTTGGGGATGGTGCAGTGAAAGGGACTGCTGGTGCTGAAGTCCAAGGCGACCGAACCGTCGACGGCAATTCCGCCGAGCGAGCAGTTGCTGAAGCTCACCGACTTCCCATAGGTGGTCCCCGCGGGCCCCCCGGAGATCGCCGCGCACGAGTCCCAGGTCAGGGTGCAGCTCGCCGCCCACGCCGGTGACTCGACGAGGTCCAGGAACTGCTCCAGCTTCGTCCTCGGCCTGTCGAGAGGGGAAAGCATGGCGATTCCCGCCCCGCTGCCGCCCTCGTCCAGGCCGGACATCGTCTCGCCGGCGCTGTTCGCGGTCTCGGCGTTCTCGTCCACGGTGACGTCGGTGGTGCCACCATTGTGCCCGCCGCCACACCCGAACCCGAGTCCGAGTCCGGCCAGTGCGGCAACCCACATCCTCTTGCCTGCCATCGAATGAGCCATGCGATGCCTCCCCGAAATCGCGTTCGGGGCGGCAGCCTACCAAAGAAACGAAGAAACGCGACGCCCGCTTGGAACGTCCACTGCCTTCCAATCGGCGTGCGGCCCCGTCGGGACGTCACGAGGTGCGCCTTCTCTTGCGACCGAATCTGTCAGTCGGTGTTGGCTGGGGCCGCGGCCAGCTTGCTTCAGCGCCTCTGCACGACCCGACGGCGGATTGCCGCCTTCGAGGAGAGGAACTTCGTCAGAGGAACCGCGCGCACCCGGTCCGCGAGGGAATACTCCTGGTCGCCCGCGTGAATGACGTCGAGCGAGTCGAGCTTCAGATCCGAAAGCGCGATGCGCATGGACGGCGTCAGCGTGGGGGCGCTGCTCAATTTCATCTCGAAGCCGAGGCGGCGACTGCCGCGAATGACGAGCAGGTCGAGCTCAGCGCCCTGGTGAGTGGCCCAGAAGTAGCAGTGCTCTGGCCGGGCCTCCAGGTGGTGCACCACCGTCTCGAGGCAGAGGCTCTCCCAGGAGGCCCCGGCGCGGGGGTGGCCCGCGAGCGTCCAGGCATCACCGATGTCGAGCAGGGCGTGCAGAAGGCCCGTGTCTGCCAGATAGGCCTTCGGGGCCTTGACCTGCCGCTTCGAGAGATTCTCGTGCCAAGGAAGCAGCGTGCGAACCATGAAGGTCGCTTCCAGGGCGTCGAGGTATCCACGCACGGTCGTGTCCGCCACGCCCATCGAACGCCCCAGGTCGGACCAATTGAGGGTCTGCCCGTGCACGTGCGCCAGCATCGACCAGAAGCGGCGGAGGGTCGCAGCCGGCACTCCGATGCCGAGCTGGGCCACGTCGCGCTCGAGGAAGGTGGACAAGAATTCTCGGCGCCACTCGAGGCTGGCCTGGTCGCTTCGCGCGGTGAAAGACCGTGGGAAGCCGCCCCGCAGCCAGAGCTTCTCCAGCGCGCGAACACCGACCTCGGCGAGTCCCAGCCCCGGGAGGTGATGAAATGCAATGCGGCCGGCGAGTGACTCCGACGTCTGGCGGAGCAGCGCGGGCGAGGCGCTGCCCAGCACCAGGAAGCGCGGCCCCTTCGGGCGGTCCGCGAGCACGCGGAGGGTGGGAAACAGGTCGGGCCGTCGGTGCACCTCGTCGAGCACCACCAGCCCCTTGAGTGGCGCGAGGGCGCGCATCGGCTCGGCGAGGCGCGCGAGCTGGTCAGGGTTCTCGAGGTCGAACACCGTGGTCGGGCCCCGCCACGTCCCGCTGAGCTGGCGCGCCAGGGTGCTCTTCCCGACCTGTCGAGCGCCGACGATGGCCACCACGCGGAAGCGCCGCAGGAGGTCGGTCACCCGCCGCAGGTGGTAGGCCCGATCGATCACCGCGCGAGATGTTACCATGAATATTCGGTTCATGAGACCGAATATTCATGTCACCGCGGCGAGGCCAAGCTCGGCGGGCCCAAGGGCCGCGGCCAAGGAGGCCCGTTCGCGCGGCGTCAGTTCCGTCGCCCCTCGGCGCCGCACGCTAGCGCGGCAGCAGCAACACTTTCCCTTCGGACATCGACTTCTCGTACTCGGCGAGAGCGGCCGGGGCTTCGGCCAGTGCCAGCCGCGCCCGCACCGCCGTCGCCACCTCGCCGGACACCACCAGCGCCTGGGCGGCGAGGCCGAGCCGGATCTTTCCGAGCAGGCCGAGCGTACGGAGGTGCCCCACCAGCTCGAAGCCGCGCACGCGCTTGGCGCCGAAGCACAGCGCCATCGGGTCGATGCCGCCGCAAGGGTCGCCGCTCAGCGCGCCGTAGACGACGACCTCGCCACGGGGGCCGAGCGCCGCGGCGAGCTGGCCGGTCATCGCACCCGCGACGGCATCGAGGGCGACACTTGCGCCCTTTTCCCTGCACCGCGCGGCCAGTTGGGCGGAGAAACCGGCGTCGGCGGAGACCAGGACGTCCCGGGCGCCGAGCTTGCGCAGAGAGTCGGCCTGCGCCGCTCGGCGCACCACGTGGATGCCGGCGAGCCCGTGCCGCCGGGCGACGCTCCGAATCATCCGGCCGAGCTGGCCTGCGGCGGCGGTCTGCACGTACGCGCGGTGACCGCCACCTCGCATCAGCGCCACCAACGCGAGGGCGGTCATCGGGTTCGAAAGCGCGGTCGCCCCCTCGTCGAACGAGAGCGCGCTGCGCAACGGAATGCACTGGTTCGCGTCAGCGACGCAGTAGGTCGCCCAGGTGCCGGTGCAGCCGTGGCCTCCGCACGCGACCCGCCTACCCACCAACCAACGGGCGAGCAGCCCCCCGCCTGAGGCGACGACGACGCC
The DNA here is from genome assembly GCA_023248915.1 of Archangiaceae bacterium. GTDB lineage: Bacteria > Myxococcota > Myxococcia > Myxococcales > Myxococcaceae > JAHFDQ01. The sequence continues at coordinate 25,545 of JAHFDQ010000001.1, forward strand.
GGCCCCCTCGAAGCCCGGCGTCGCCGGGAACGGGCGGGTGATGCCGTAGCGGCCGTCGAGGTAGAGCAGATCGGCCGGATTGCACGGGGCCGCACGCATCTCGACCAGCACCTGGCCGCGCCCGGGGCGCGGCACCGGCACCCGCGCGGCCCGAAGCCCGGCGAGGCCGCCGCCATCGGCGACGAGCGCGTCCATCTCGGCAGGCAGGAACATGTCTCCTTCTAGACCGCCTGACGCCTCGGCGCAGAGCGTCTTTTCCTCGAACGAACGCGGGCGTCCTCTCTAGCCACCGCGTGCCGCGCCCGCCAGCCGTGCTCGCATTGGCGAAGCGGAGTGACTACTGAATGCGCCCCGAGGTCCGCGGGCCGCGCACCGGCCGGGTGCGGCGGGTCACCATGCGCACCGTACCGGTGAAGAGCTGCTCTTCGGTGTAGACGCGGCGGACGTGGGCATGCTCGGGAGGCAGCGCCGGCCCCGGCCGTTCCAGCCACTGCAGCATGCGCACCTCGCCGTCGTACGCGAGCTGGGCGTACAGCTCGGCGGGGCAGCGCTTCAGGTACTGGCGCACCAGCGGGCGCAGGCGCAGCGCGAACCGGTTGCCCAGCGTGGCGTGGCGCCGGGTGCGCGACAGCGTGCCGTCGAAGCGCCGCGACGCGTGGTACAGCTCGTGGAGAATGGTGGCGACCCGCGTCTCGGCCGTGCTGGCCCGGAAGAATAGCGGCCGAAGGGTGATGCAGTACAGCATGCGCCGGCCGTTGATGCGCACCACCGGCTTGTGGCGGCCCTGCCGGTCTCGGCTCTTCGCGCCGTCGAAGGCCAGGGGCTTCACCGTGCCCCGCGACGCGCGCCGGGCTTCGCCGGCGACCACCAGGATGCGCGCGGGGCGAACGTGCGCGAACTCGGGCATGGTCTTCGCCACGTCGCGAATCAACGCACGGACCACCTGGGTGAAGTTGGGGCGGACGCGGCGGACCAAGTGGTGGACATCCTACCCAAAAGCGCTTGGGGGCCACGCGCCGATTGCCGCAAGATGCTCGCCATGATGCGAGCCTTCCCCTTGGCGCCGGCCCTGGCGCTGTTGGCGGCCTGCGGGCCACCGCCCGTCAAGCCGCCGCCCGACGCCGGCCCCGACGTAAGCTGCGGCCTCGACTGCGCGGCTCAGCAACGCTACGGCCTGGTGGTCGGCCGCTGCTTCGAGTACTCGAGCACGCAAGCCGCCGCGAACCCGGCCAGCCTGGGCGTGAAGGTGCTGCCCGTCTTCACCCTCGAGGGCGGCGTGGACAGCCTCCCGTTCGAGTACAGCGAGGGAGGCCTGGTGAAGCTGACCGACTACTTCACCCTGGGACAGGGCGCCCTGGTGCTGGCGCGCCGCACCTTCTCACCCGGCCAGTCCGTCACCTACCGGGACGCCGCCAACGCCATCGCCGGAGTGGCCTGGCTGAAGGCCTCAACCGGCGCGGGCGAGAACTTCACCACCTCGACCAGCGCCGACGTGGTGGGCAGCGGGGCCCGCCACGCCGACGACACCACCTACCAGGTCACCACCGCCGCTCCCACCGTGTCCGAGCAGACGATGCCCGCCGGCAGCTACCCCGACGCCTTCAAGTTGCTCTTCTCCGAGACGCCCGACCACGGCCGCGACCCGCGCCGCGTCTTCGTGCCGGGCACCGGCTTCATCCTCTTCTCGACGCCGTTCAACATCGTGGGCGGCACCGCGGCGGAGTACCGGCTACAGAAGGTGCGCGACATCGTTGCATCCGATGCCGGCTCGGTCGAATGTGGCTTCGGTTCGCCGTGAGGAGACCCCTTTTGAGACCTTTCCTTCGATGGACGTGGGCGCTCCTGGCGCTGGCAGGGTGCAAGACGGCGCCCGACGTGAAGCCGGCCGGGCCCGCGCCCGAGCTGGCGTCGCAAGAGCTGTTGATTGCCGAACAGGGGCTAAGCGACTTCCGGGTGCGGCTGGAAGGGAAGGTGAAGTCCACCGACGCCGCGAAAATTTCCCACGCGGCCTACGAGCTGGTGGTGGACGGCGCGGTGGTGAAGCACGGTGAGGTGCCGCTCTCGGTCGAGGTGCCGGCCGGGGGCACCGGCGCCTTCGAGCTCGAGCAGGCGTCCAACTACGCGGCCAACGCCGACGACCTGAAGGCACTGGTGGCCAAGGGCGGCTCGCTGCTGGCGGCGCTGCGCGGGAAGGTCACCGTCGAACGGGCCGGCCAACAGGCCAGCGTGCTGGACTTCGCCAAGTCGCGCGAGGTGCGCGTGCCGCGGCTGCCTCACGTCAAGCTGCACGAGCTCGACGCCGCCCGCTACGGCGCCGAAGAGGCCAACGCCACTTTCTACCTGGGGGTCGACAACCCCAACCCGTTCGCGGTGAAGATGACTGCCCTCGCCTACGAGGTGCTCATCAACGGCAAGCACGTCGCTGACGGCGTCCGGGGCACCGGCGAGAAGGTGGGCGCGGCGTCCACCGGCGTCTTCGAGGTCCAGGTGCCGGTGAACTTGGAAACTTACGGCCCCGACGTCGGGAAACTCATCAAGACGCTCACCCTGCCCTACCGGGTGACGGGTTCGCTGAAGGGTGACCTGCTCGACGAGCCCTATGAGCTGAAGGGCGATATCAAGCTCAACGTGTCGAAGTAGTGCCGCTCTTCCGCCTCGGCCCCGACCCGACGCTGTTCCCTCCGCCCGAGGCGGCGGACGAGGACGGCCTGCTCGCGGTGGGAGGCGACTTGACGCCCGAGCGCCTGCTGGCCGCGTACCGCCAGGGCATCTTCCCCTGGTACAGCGAGGGGCTTCCCATTCTCTGGCACAGCCCCAACCCGCGCTTCGCGCTCGAACCGCGGGCGTTGCACGTGCCGAAGAGCCTGCAGAAGCAACTGAAGCGGGGCTCGTTCGAGGTGCGCTACGACACCGCCTTCGAGAAAGTCATAGACGCCTGCGCCACCCGGCGGCGGCCCGGCCAGCGGGGCACCTGGATAACGAGGGACATGCGCGCTGCCTACGTCGAACTGCACCGGCTGGGCTACGCCCACTCGGCCGAGAGCTGGCGCGGCGACACCCTGGCTGGCGGGCTGTACGGCGTGTCGCTGGGCTCGGTCTTCTTCGGCGAGAGCATGTTCGCCCGCGCGCCGGACGCCTCGAAGGTGGCCTTCGCGACCCTGGTTCAAGAGGTCGACCGGTGGGGCTTCACGCTCATCGACTGCCAGCAGGAAACGGCGCACCTGGCACGCTTCGGCGCCACGCCCTGGCGGCGGCTCGAGTTCCTCGACGCCCTCGAGGCGGGAATGAGCGCGCCGACCCGGCGGGGCCAGTGGACGAAGCCTTCGCCCGACCCCTCAGGCAGCCGGCCGGTGAGATGACCATCGACACTCCGGCGCGGAGGGTGTTTTCTTCGCCCGCTCGCGCGAAGGAGAACCATGAACCCGCCCGCCCGCCGCACTCCGCTCACCCACGCTGTCGCCCTGGCCCTGGCCCTCGCCGCTTGCAGCCCCAAGGCGCCGAAGGCGGTCGTGCCTGACACGGCCGAGAATGCGGCGCCGCCGGCTCCGGTCGTGCTGCGCGACTTCGCGGCCTTGAAGCCCCTCGACGTCCCCGAACTGCAGACACAGTGGACCCCGGAGGAGATTCAGGCCGCCTGCGCCGAGGCCGAGAAGACGACCGACGCCAAGCTGGCGGCGCTGGTGTCGATTCCGGACGCCAAGCGCACCTTCGACAATTCCTTCAACGCGTTCGAGCAGGCGGGCGCCGAGTACAGCATGGCCGTTTCGCGCCTGTCCTTCCTGAAGGACATTCACCCCGACGCGCTGGTCCGGGCGGCGGCGGCGGCGTGTGAAGAGCGCGCGGGCAAGTACTCGGTGCAGTTGTCGGCCCGGAAGGACTTGTACCTCGCGATGAAGGGCTACCAGGCGCAGGCGGGGAAGACTGACACCCTCGACGCCGAGGACCAGCGGCTGGTGCTCTTCGCGATGCGTGACTTCCACCGCAACGGGTTGGACCTATCGGACGCCGACCGCGAGCAACTGGTGAAGGTGCGCTCGCGGCTGGCCGAGCTGCAGACCAAGTTCGCGACCAACCTCGAAGAGAACAAGACCACGCTGAACGCCACCGACGAAGAGCTCTCGGGGATGTCGCCCGACTTCGTGGCCCGGCTAAAGCTCGACAAGCAGGGCAAGCGGGTGCTGACGACGTCCTACCCGGACTACTACCCGGTGATGGAGAACGACACCCACGGCGAGTTCCGCCGGCGCATGCAGGTGGCGTTCGACAACCGCGGCATGCCGGAAAACCTGGCCCTGGAGAACGAGGCCCTTCAGTTGCGCGACCGGGCCGCGAAGCTGCTCGGGTACCCCACCCACGCCGACTTCGTCACCGAGGTGACGATGGCCAAGAACGCCAAGACGGTGGCCGACTTCGAGGCGCACCTGCAGGCGGCGTTGAAGCCGAGGCTCTTGGCCGACACCAAGAAGATGGAAGCCCTGAAGGCGAAGGACACCCACGGCAGGGACAAGAAGATTCGCGCCTGGGACTGGCGCTTCTACCTGAACCAGATCAAGAAGACCGAGTACGCGCTCGACGACGAGGCGGTGCGCGCCTACTTCCCGGCCGACGTCGTGATGAACGGCATGTTCGAGGTGTACCAGCGCCTGTTCTCCATCGACTTCAAGGAGGTTCAGGTCGCCGCGCCCTGGGCGGACGGCGTCGAGCTGTACGAAATCCACGACCGGCCGAGCGGGCGGCTCTTGGCGAAGTTCTACGTCGACCTCTACCCGCGCCCCGGCAAGTTCGGGCACGCGGCCTCGTTCGACGTCTCGCCGGCGCGGGCGACGCTCTCGGGCTACCAGATTCCGATGTCGGCGCTGGTGGTGAACTTCAACCCGCCCACCGGTGGCGAGGTGGCTCACCTGTCGGTGGACGAGGTGGACACGCTGTTCCACGAGTTCGGCCACATCATGCACATGTCGCTCACCACCGCCCGCTACGCCACCCTGGCGGGTTCGAACGTCGCCCGCGACTTCGTCGAGGCGCCGTCGCAGATGCTCGAGAACTGGGTGTTCGAGCCGAGCGTGCTGAGGCTGATCAGCCGCGACCCGGCCGATCCGGCGAAGACGATGCCGGAAGAGATGATGAAGAAGGTGGTCGCGACGCGGACGTTCGACAGCGGCGTGAAGTACTCGCGCCAGGTGTTCCTGGGTTCGTTCGACCAGTACATCCACACCCATGGCGACGCGGTCGACGCCGACAAAGAGGCCAAGCGGCTCTGGCTCGAGCTGCTCGGCTACCCGGAAGACCCGGCCCAGCACTTCGCCGCCGGCTTCGGCCACCCGATGGGCGGCTACGACGCCGGGTACTACGGGTACCTGTGGAGCTTGGCCTTCGCTTCCGACATGTTCACCCGCTTCCAGAAGGAAGGCGTGTTGAGCCAGGCCACCGGGCGCGTCTACCGCGACGTCATCCTCGCCAAGGGCCGCACCGAAGACCCGGACCAGCTCTTGCGCCAGTTCCTCGGGCGCGAACCGAACGAAGAGGCATTCCTGAAGATGTCCGGCATCAAGCCTTGACGTTCTGGCCGGCGAAGGCGGCGTCGGCCTCGGCCAGCGCTTCCTGAAAACTGGCCACCAGGTCGGCCACCAGCGCCGGGTCGAGCACGCTGTCCTTGTAGTTGAAGTTGAAGCAGACCTCGGCGCCGTACCGCACCACGGTGGTGTTGGCCCCTTGCGGCGGCGTGCAGGGCGTCGTCACCCTCAGCCCGTCCACCTCGAACCCCTGGCCGCGCCACCGCCCGTCCGGGCCGGCGCCGGGGACTCCGAGCGGAATCAGGTTCGAGAACGAGTAGCAGGCGAAGAGGTTGCGCGTCTCGAACACCAGCCGGCGCATCGAGGCCACGCGCATCAGCCTCGCCGCGGCCACCTCGAACAGCAGCCGCTTGAAGGGAAGGCGCCTAGCGAGTTGACGGGCGCTTTGCCGGGCCAGCGCCGCGGCGAGCTCGACCAGCTTCGACGGCCGCGCCAGGTCGCACACGAGCTGAACCGAGCCCAGGTGGTTCGCGAACGACTCGAAGGTGCCGTCGCGCGGGCGCAGGTCCACCGGCATCAGCAGCCGGGTCCGGCCCGGGGCGGTGCCGTGGCGCAGGCTCCAGCGGGCGAGCGCGGTGGCCAGCGCCGCGGCGAGCACGTCGTTCGACGAAAGCCCCAGCCGCTTGCGGCCGTCGCGCCAACGCTCGAGGCGGTTGGCCGGCAGGACGAGGTGCTCGGTGCGATTCTGCCCGGTGTAGTCGGCGCCGAGGTTGCAGCGCAGCGGCTGCATCGGCCGGAGCGCGTCCCTGAGTAGCCCGAGCAGCGACACCGCCGCGCCGACCGCGAAGGAAGCGGCTCGCGAGAGGCCGTGCTCGGGCACCACGTCGAGCTCGGGGCGGCGGGCGAAGGGGCCGGCGGGCGGGGGAGGGTCGGCGTCGCGCACCGCGGCGTCGAGCAGCGCCACCAGGTCGCGGCAGAGGGCGAGGAAGGCCCTGCCGTCGGCGAGCGCGTGGTGCTGCTGAACGAAGAGCGTGCCTTCCGCGTCGGCGTGGCGCACCCAGGTGAGCGAGAGCGGATAGTCGGCGCCCAAGTCGATGAACCGGTCGAGGAGGCCCTGCTCGGCGGCCGCGCGCGCCTCGGCCGGAACCTGGCGGAGGTCGAGCACCTTCACCAGCCGGCCGACATCGGGGCGTTCATCGAGCTCCCACGCCAGGCGGCGCGCCGAATCGACGGTGCCGTCGAGGCCGACGGCCCGGGAGGCGACGACTGGGTAGCGTTCGGCCAGCCAACCCGCTGCACGGCGCAGCGCAGGCTCTGGCAGTTGGCCCTTCACCGACAGGCGCCAGGTGGGTGCGAACGAGGCCCAAGGCGCATAGGTGCCGGCGAGGCACGCCTTGTCGAGGTAATCGAAGGGCAACCGGCGCGGCATCGGCGACCCGTAGCACGGCGGAGGCCCCGGTGGTGCGCCGAGAGAGCGGCCGCACGGCCACTTCAAGTAGACTCGCTCGCATCGATGAATCGACTGCGCTCGGCGATGGCCGCGTTGGGCTTGGCGGCGGTCACCCTGGTGGCGGGTCTCGCGCTCGCCTCGGCGGACGACTTCGGGCTCGGAGACGGCCACTCGGGGGCGCTGCGGGTCGACGCCGGCGCGACCGTGGTGCTGAACGCTTACGCGCTGCTCACGGCGGACGCCGGGCTCGACGCGTCGACGGTGCTCACCGCGCCCGCTGGCACGCTGAAGGCGGGCGACCTCGCGCTCTTGTACCCCGACGCTGGTCGGCCGCTTCGAGCTCGCGCGCGTCGGGTCGGTCGACGCCGGCACCGTCTTCTTCACCGGCGGACTGACCCAGGCTTTCCCCGCCAGCAGGACTCAAATCGTGCGGGTGCTCGAATTCACCTCGGTCACCATCGCCGACGGTGGGACGGTGAAGGCGGGAGCCTGGGACGGCGGAACCGGCGGGGTGGTGGCCTTCTTGGCCACAGGAGTCGTCGCCAACGACGGCGTCATTACCGCGACCGGAGCGGGTTTCCGGGGAGGCACCTACTCCAACCCCGGGTGCGTCGGCCCGCTGAATTCGGCCCTCGACGGTGCTCCGAATGCCGCCAAGGGCGAGGGCATCGTCTCGGGCAGGTACGGCCCGACCTTCATCGGGCTTGGAAACGTCGTCAACGGCGCTGGCGGGGGCAACACCTGCAATGGCGGTGGCGGCGGAGGGTCCAACGCTGGGCAAGGCGGTCTCGGGGGATGGTGGGCTCAAAGTCCCGGCGGGGGCGGTGGCATGGGTGGCTCGGCGCTCGTGTACGTGCCCTGGACGCGGCTGACGATGGGAGGAGGCGGGGGCGCTGGGCACGGCAACGACTCTGCGGCGGGCGTCGGCGGTAGAGGCGGGGGAATCGTCTTCGTCCGAGCGGCAGCCCTGACTGGAGCGGGCAGCGTCTCTGCCGACGGTCTGAACGGCGCGGATGCCGGCGGCATACTGGGGGCCAATAGCGACGCCGCCGGTGGAGGTGGTGCCGGCGGGACGCTGTACCTGCGCTTCTCGAGCTCCGCCGCGTGCGGGGCAATGACGGTGAACGGCGGCCGCGGCGGCAGCACTCCGGAGCTCACGGCAACGGGAGGACCCTGCGGGCCTGGGGGCGGTGGCGCGGGCGGCAACCTCTTCGTGCAGGCCGACGACGTGTCGTCTTGCCCGTCCCAAGCCCTCGCCGGGTTGGCCGGCACCCAACCCGACGGCACCTGGAATCAGTACTTCGGTGCCGGCCCCGACGCCGGAGCAAATGGTCTCTACGCTGGGCTCGTGACCGTGACGACGCCCGGGTTCGACGCGGGACTTCCGGACGCGGGGCCTCCTGATGCCGGTCCGCCCGACGCGGGGCCGACCGACGCAGGGGCTCTGGATGCCGGCACACCCGACGCGGGCCCCCCGGATGCCGGTCCGCCCGACGCGGGTGCTCCGGACGCTGGTCCGAGTGACGCCGGCCCCGTGGACGGCGGTCCTCCCGATGCTGGCCAAGCCGACGGCGGGCTCCCCGATTCCGGCGCGTTGGACGGCGGTGCGACAGACGCCGGCGCCAGCGACGCGGGGGCACTCGACGCCGGAACCGGCGACGCGGGCGAGCCGGACGCCGGGCAACCCGACGCCGGCAACTCCGATGATGCCGGAAGCGGGCAGAACCCGCCTGCCGACGCGGGAGCCGCAGCCCCCACCGAGCTCCATGTGGGCTGCGGGTGCGGCACACAGTCGGCCAGCACCTGGGGATGGGCCGCCTTGCTGCTCTTTGCCACTCTGCTTCGGCTTCCCTACCCTCGTTTGGCCCGCTCAAGGAACGCCAGCGCCACCCGCAGCACCCGTTCCTGGAGCGGCGAAGGGTAGATGTCAAAGGCGTGGCCGGCGGAAGGCACCTCGAGCAGGTGCACGTCGCGCGCGCCCAGCCCACGGAGCCTCTCGATGAACCTCCGCGACATGTCCGCGGGCACCATCGTGTCGGCGGTGCCCTGCACCACCAGCGTCGGCGGAGTCGAAGTCACTCGGCACGAGCTCGGGTCGAGCGACTGGTAGAGCAGCCGGCTTTCCTCGAGCGGCCGTCGCACCACGCCGTGCCTGAGCAGGACGGACAGCAAGCGGTGGTCGCGGCGCTCGAAGGGACCGATGAGGTCGGTCACGCCGTACGAGACGAACGCGGCCTGCACCCGGGTGTCGGCCGCCTCGAAGCCCGGCTGGAAGTGCGGCTCGCCGGCGGTCAGTGCGGTGAGCGCGGCCAGGTGGCCGCCGGCCGATTCGCCGTAGACGGCCACCGTCTCGGCGCTCGCGCCGAATTCCGCCGCGTGTGTGCGAATCCATGCAATGGCCGCCTTGCAGTCGATGACCGCCGCCGGAAGGGGGTGACGCGGCGGGCGCCGGTACGAGATGGCGAAGACGGTCCAACCCGCGGCGGCGATGCGGGTGAGCATGAAGCGGTTGATTCGCCGGTGGCCGAAGACCCAGGCTCCGCCGTGCACGTAGAGCAGCGACGGGTGGCCAGTGCCCTGGCGCGGGCGGTAGACGTCGACCAGCAGCCGTTGTCCGTCCACCTCGCGCCAGAGCAGGTCGCGGGTGACCTGAACGTGCTCGCGGTCGCGGGCGCGCAACAGCAGCAGGGACACCCAGGCCCCCCGGGCGCGAAAAGGGACGACCGGGCTCTCCAGCCCGAACGGCGGCAAGTCGTCCGAAACCGTCCGGCCGTCGAGCAACGGCAGCGTCCGGTGCACGCGGGCCAGGTGCTGCGCCAGCGCCACCCAGCAGACGATGTGGATTCCGAGGCCGGCGACGCCCGCGGGGTGTCCGAGCGCGCCGAGCCACCCGGCAACGGCAGTCACCGCGACGCCGACCAGCAACGACTGCGGAGTGAAGTCCGAGAGGACTATCAGCGGCCCGCCGAGAATGGCCCCGAGCGTCGTCCCGTAGGCCCGGTAGAAGGCGAGCTGTACGGTGAGGCCGAGAAGGCCGAGGGACAGGGCCAGGTAGACGGCCGCGGCAATCACGGCGCCACTGTGTCACACCTTGCTAGCTTGGCAGGTGCTGCTTCACCAGCTCGTCCCAGGTGTGAACTCGCGCGTCATCAGGCCCGAGCATGTCGACGACAGACCGGCGGACATAGGCGTGGTCCAAAGTCCTTCCAGCGGTGCCGACCAGTCGTTCCAGGTCCGAGACGTCCTTCCCCCGAAAGAAGAGCAACTTGAAGACCGCCAACGCCTCGGCCGAAAGAAACCAGGCATCCCTCCCGCGGAAGGTGAGGCGGCAGCGGGTCTTCAACGCCTCCCACGAGAAGGGAATGCTGGGCGTGAAGAAGTCGATGCGGACGATTCCGGCCCAGACGACGAACAGGCCTTCCTTCTCGGCGTCCCGGCGCGCGGCGACGTCGTCGACGGCGACGCCCATCTCGCGAACGACCGCAAGAACGCCCGCCAGGTCGTCAGGCTCGACGAACACGTTCATGTCTACGTCGAGCGTGGCGCGCGGCACCGAATACATTCCGTAGGCCAGCGCGCCGCCAATGGCGTACGGAATGTTCGCGCGCTCGAAGCGCTCGGCGAGCGCAAGCGCGACGTCGCCTGCGTCCGTCTCGCTCAACGCTGCTTCCTCTCACGCTCGACCGCGCGAAGCGCCGCCAGCTTGCGGACGCTGTCTTCCGGGAGTGGGTCACGCCAGGCCAGCACCCGCTCTCGATTCGAGTTCGACGCGAGCTGGTCCATCGCGAGGCGGCACAGGGTAGAGAGGACTTCGCCGCGCTCGAGGCCCGACATGCTCCGGTACCTGCTCACTTCTCGGCGAACCGACTCGCGGTTGCTTACCACCCACCCGGGCATTTCGAACGACATGAACGCATTCTAGGTCCGCCCAGCCCCCGGAGTAAGAAGGCGGCACTCAGCGAGCCCCCAATCCTCCTGGTCAGCGCTCGATCAGCCGCCCAGCACCGAAGGGATTCCGCTGCGGTAGGCGCGCGACAGGGTCTCGACCGGGAGCTTCAGCACGCCCTCGATGGCCAGCTCGGGGCCGCCGACGCTGCCGACCACCTGGAACGGCACTCCGGCCGACCGGCACGCGGCCTCGACCTTCTGCTCGGAATCGGGCGCGAACGAGACCAGCACGCGCGAGGCGTCCTCGCCGAACAGGAAAGCGTGGAGCGCCACGCCCGCGGCGTCGAAGCGCACCCTCGCGCCAAAGCGCCGGTCGGGGTCCATCATGCAGCACTCGGCGAGCGCGACCGCGAGGCCTCCCTCGGACAGGTCGTGCGCGCTGGCCAGCGCCCCGTCCCGAATCAGCGCGCGCACGGTGCGCTGCAGCGACAGCTCGGCCGGGGCGTCGAGCCTTGGGGGCAGCCCGGCCATCTTGCCGTGGAAGGCCTTCAGCCACTCCGAGCCACCGAGCACGCCCTTCGTCGCCCCGAGCAGCGCGACCCGGTCGCCTTCCTTCCGGAACGCGGCGCCGCAGCACTTCTCGACGTCGGGCACCAGCCCCACCGTCGCCAGCATGGGCGTGGGCAGAATCGCCTTGCCGTCGGTCTCGTTGTAGAGGCTGACGTTGCCCGAGACGACCGGCACCTCGAGCTCGCGGCACGCCGCCGCCAGCCCCCGGGTGGCCTCGGCGAACTGCCACATGATCTCCGGCTTCTCGGGGTTGCCGAAGTTCAGGCAGTCGGTGAGGCCCAAGGGCTCGCCCCCCACGCACGAGACGTTGCGCGTCACCTCGGCCAGCGCCAGGCGCGCGCCCTCGTACGGGTCGAGGTAAACGAAGCGCGCGTTGCAGTCGGACTTCAGCGCCAGCCCCTTCTTCGAGCACTCGACCCGGACGACGGCCGCGTCGCCCCGGCCGGGAAGGAGCACGCCGCCCAGGCGGACCATGTGGTCGTACTGGGTGAACACCCACTCCTTGCTGGCGATGGACGGCCGCGCGAGCAAGGACAAGAGCGCCTCGCCCAGGTCCTTCGGCGCCGGCAGGGTGAGCGGGTCGAAGGCCTGCAGCGCGTCGAGGTCCTTGGGTCGCGCCGTCGGCCGGTCGTACACCGGGGCCGCGTCGGTGAGCGGCTTGACCGGCATGTCGGCGACCACCTGCCCGGCGTCGTACAGCCGCACCCGCCCCGAGTCGGTCACCGTGCCGATGACCACCGCGTCCAAGTCCCACTTGTGGAAGATGTCGAGCACCTCGCGCTCGCGGCCGCGCTTGGCCACGATGACCATGCGTTCCTGGCTCTCGGACAGCATCACCTCGTAGGGCGTCATGCCCTCTTCGCGGCGCGGCACCCGGTCGAGGTGCAGGTCGATGCCGCTGCCGGCCCGGCCCGCCATCTCGATGGACGACGAGGTCAGCCCCGCCGCGCCCATGTCTTGAATGCCGACCAGCGCGTCGGTCTTGAAGATTTCCAGGCACGCCTCGAGCAGCAGCTTCTCGGTGAACGGGTCGCCCACCTGGACGGTGGGGCGCTTCTCGTCCGACTTCTCGTCGAACTCGGCCGACGCCATCGTCGCCCCGTGAATGCCGTCGCGCCCCGTCTTCGACCCGACGTAGACGATGGGGTTGCCGACGCCCGAGGCGGTGCCCTTGAAGATCTTGTCGGCCGGCAACACCCCCAAGGTGAACGCGTTCACCAGGCAGTTGCCGTCGTAGCTCTCGTCGAAGGCGACGTCGCCGGCCACCGTCGGCACGCCGATGCAGTTGCCGTAGCCGCCGATGCCCGCGACCACGCCCTCGAGCAGCCACTTCGTCTTCGGGTGCTTCGGGTCGCCGAAGCGCAGCGAGTCCATGTTGGCGATGGGGCGCGCCCCCATGGTGAAGACGTCGCGCAAGATGCCGCCGACCCCGGTGGCCGCGCCCTGATAGGGCTCGATGTAGCTGTGGTGGTTGTGCGATTCCATCTTGAAGCAGGCGGCCAGGCCGTCGCCGATGTCCACCACCCCCGCGTTCTCGCCGGGGCCCACCAGCACCCGCGGCCCGGTGGTGGGAAACTGCTTCAGGTACTTGCGCGAGGACTTGTACGAGCAGTGCTCGCTCCAGAGCACCGAGAAGATGCCCAGCTCGAGCAGGTTGGGGTCGCGCCCCAGGTGGCCGCAGATGCGCGCGTACTCGTCGCGGGTGAGGCCGTGCTTGGCGATGACGTCCGGGGTGTGGCTCATGGCGTTTCCCTCATCGAAGACTGGGTGCCGGCGTCGGCCGGAGGCTCTTCGGCCGCCTCGAGCTGGTCGTCGAGCGCGACCCGACCAACCGAACGGCGGAACACTTCCCAGAGCGCCTTCCGGTGCTCGGCCGCAGAGACTCTTCCCCCGAGCTCGAGCCCGGCCCCGAGGTACCGGCTGTTGAGCCGCTTCAGGCCGACCCCGGCCAGGCCCGCCTGCAGCGAGAGGAGCTGCCCCTGCAGCGCCGACATGGCGAAGGTGAGGTCGAGCTCGCGCGCGAGGAAGGCGTCGGTCTCGAGGACCGCCAGCAGCGCCTGCCGGCACCGTTCGTCGCCGATGCTGCCGGCCAACTGCGCCTCGCCAGCGCCGGCCTTGGCCTCGAGCCCGGGGCAGGCCTTTCGCGCCGAGGCCATGGCGGCCTCGCCCGCCACGGGCTTCGGCTTCTCGCCCTTCGCGGCGACCCGCAGCCGCCACACCACGAACTGCCCCTCGGCGTGCAGGAGCGCCAAAGTGCGGCCGGGGGCAACGCCCGAGAGCAACAGCTCGCCGCTCTCCAGCACCTCGGCGGTCGCCACCTTCGGGTCTTCCACCTCGACCCAGTCGAGCGTGCCTGGCCGGGCGAAGCGCTCGGCCCCCGCCACCACGTCGAAGGCGGCGTCCACCGGCCACGCCAGCGCCGGCCCGGGCGCGCCGAGGGCTGCCGCCGCCACCAACCCCGAGGAGAGAACCCGCGCGCCCATCGGCCCTAGCCCGCGAGCGCTTCGAAGACGCGCCGCCCGTCCTGGCCGCCCAGCACCCGCTCGGCGGCGCGTTCGGGGTGCGGCATCATACCGAGCACGTTCTTGCCCTCGTTGACGATGCCGGCGATGCCGTTCCGCGCGCCGTTCGGGTTTTGAGCGTAGCGAAACACCACCCTGCCCTCGCCCTCGAGCCGCGCCAGCCCCTCGTTGTCGACGAAGTAGTTCCCTTCGGCGTGGGCGATGGGCATGCGCACCGCCTGCCCCCGGCGGTACCCCAGGGTGAAGGGCGTGCCGGAAGTCTCGACCACCAGGTCGACGTCGCGGCAGATGAACTTGCGCGACTCGTTCTGGCGCAGCGCCCCGGGCAACAGCCCCGCCTCGGTCAGAATCTGGAAGCCGTTGCAGATGCCCAGCACCCGGCCGCCCCGCTTGGCAAAGGCCGCCACCTCTTCCATCACCGGCGAGAAGCGGGCGATGGCGCCGCAGCGCAGGTAGTCGCCGTAAGAAAAGCCCCCCGGCAGCACCACCACGTCGGCGCCCTTCAGGTCGCGGTCCTTGTGCCAGAGGAACACCGCGTCGGCGCCGATGACGTGCTTGGCGACGTGGTAGGCGTCGTGGTCGCAGTTCGACCCGGGGAAGACGACGATGCCGAACTTCATCCGACCTCCACCCGGAAGTTCTCGACCACCGTGTTCGCCAACAGCTTCTTGCACATCTCTTCGACGCGGGCCTTGGCCTTGACGGCGTCCAGCCCTTCGACCGTCACCTCGAGGTACTTGCCCAACCGCACCAGGCCGACCTCGGGGTAGCCGAGCGAGTGCAGGCTGCCCTCGACCGCCTTGCCGGCCGGGTCGAGGACGCCCGGCTTCAGGGTGACGAACACGCGCGCGACCATCGGGACGCTCCTCGCTCCAAAGGAGCGCTTCCAATATCACGGCCCCTGCGCCCGCGGCCGGCAAGTGGAGCCCACCCCGGGCGCGCGGTATGACAGGGCATGCCTGTCTGGGCCCTTTGGGCCGTCTGCGGCGGCTTGCTGCTGGTTCGGGCGCTGTTGGCGGCGGCCGAGTCCGCGCTCTACGGCACGTCCGACCTGCGGGCGAAAGAGCTGGCCGAGGCCAACCCGCGCCGAGGCGGCCGGGTGCTGCGGCACAAGATGAACCGCGAGGCGACCGCGGCGGCGCTGCGCTTCGCGCTGGTGCTGACCGGCTTCACCGCGGCGGCGCTGGGGGCGCTGGTGGGGTCGAAGCTGATCGACCCCTCGGTGCTCGGCGAGGCGCCCTGGGTCGCGGTGGTGCCCCCCTTGTCCAGCGCGCTGCTCGTCGGCACGGTCGCCAGCCTCTTCGACGTCACCTTACGCGCGGCCGCCTCGTCCCGGCCCGAGCTCTGGGCGTTGAGGCTGTCCTGGCTGGTGTCGGTGATGGTGGTGACGCTGTACCCGGTGATGCGCCTCATGGTGGCGATGCTGAACCTGGTGGTGCGCCCCTTCGGCACCCGAGTCCGATTCGAGGCCCCGCCGCCGCCGCTCGAAGAGCTCGAGAAGCTGCTCGCCGCGCAGGCCGCGAAGCACCAGGTCGACCAGGGGGCGCCGCAGCTCATCCGTTCCATCTTCGAGCTGTCGGACAAGACGTGCCGGGACGTGATGGTGCCGCGCACCGACGTCATCGCGCTCGACCTGACGACTCCGACCGCGGAGATACTTCGCATTCTCGCCGAGGAAAACCACTCGCGCATGCCGGTGTTCAAGGACGACCCGGACCACATCGTCGGCATTCTGCACGTGCGCGACTTGATTCCGATGATGCAGCACCCCGAACTCATCGTGCTGCCCGACATCATCCGCCCGGCCCAGTTCGTGCCCTGGGTGAAGCCCATCGGCGACCTGCTTCGCGACATGCAGCGCCGGAAGATTCACATGTCCGTCGTGGTGGACGAGTACGGCGGCTTCATGGGGCTGGTGACGCTGGAAGACATCTTGCGGGAAATCGTGGGGGACATCGGCGACGAGTTCGACGTCGAGGTCAAGCAGGTCGACAAGCAGCCCGACGGTTCCTACCTGGTGGACGCGGCGATGGCGGTGGAAGACTTCGCGCGGGCCTTCAACCTGCCCCGCCCCGACGGCGCCTTCGAGACGCTGGCGGGGTTCGTGTCGTCCCTGTCGGGGTCGGTGCCCGAGGTGGGCGAGAAGTTCGCGGTCGACGGCTGGCAGTTGACCGTCCACGCGAAGGACGGCCCGCGCATCGACCGGGTGAGGTTGACCCGGGTGAAGCCTGCGGCCGCCCTGCCCCGACCCGAAAAGGACCGCGACGGAGAAGGCCCCCTCATCCCTCCGCGCCCTTCGCCAGGGCGGCTGTAGGCCTCGCGCGCTTCCTGTCGCGAACCCCCTCGACTGTCGCCGGGAAAGGGCCTTTGATGGCTCGGTTCAACCCCTGCCGGAGGACTCGCCATGAAGAACGAGACCCACACCCACGGAAGCAACGGGCACCAGGCTCAGAAGACGGCGACCACCACCGTGAGGTCGCCGGACGAGGCGGCCCGCACCACCGTGTTCCAGATCATGTCGCGCGAGGTGATCTGTCTGAAGCCCGACATGACCCTCGAGTCGCTGAGGGCGATTCTGCTCGAGAACGGCATCGGCGGCGCGCCGGTGGTGGACGAGATCGGGCACCCCATCGGCATCATCACCACGGTGGACGTCGTGCGCGACCAGCACGAGCGCGGCGACACGCTCGAGATAGAGGGCACGGTCCGCCTGCAGACCAAGGGCGGCGTGGCCTACTCGCCCGGCCCGGGCTTCCACCTGCTCGACCCGGGGTCGACCGTCGGCGACGTGATGAGCAAGAAGGTGGTGACGATTCCCGAGGCGACCACCATCGCCCGCGCCGCCGAGCTGATGGCGAAGAACCACGTGCACCGGCTGCCGGTCGTGTCCGAGGCGGGCAAGGTGATCGGCCTGGTGTCGTCGCTCGACATCCTGGCGTGGATTTCCGGGCACTGACGGGGCCCGCCCGCCGTCAGTCGTCTTCGCCGGGGCCGCCCATCTTCGGAGCCCCGCGCGCGAGAATCCTTCGGGTGGCCTCGAAGGGCACCCGGGCGCCGCCCTTGCCGTACTTGAGGTCGACGGCTCCGCGCACGGCGACTTCGACGCTGGCGGGTTCGGGCCGCACCTCGAGCCTCTTGAACACTACCGGCAACTGAAGCGCGATTAGCGTCCGCCGGTGGGCGGGCAGCGCAGCCCGAACCTCGAGCAGCCCGGCGGCGAACCACCGCCCTTCCAGCCAGACCTCCCAGGTGACTTCCTTGGCCTCGGCGTCGACGCCCTCGGGGTTGTCCACGTCGAGCGTCAACCGCACCTCTCCGTGGTCCGGCCCCGGGAAGTCGGCGGCGAGCGCGGCCACTTCAATCGGCGCGCGCGGCGCCGGCGAGGGGTTGGCGGTGCGGCACCCGGCGAGGCACAGCCAGACGGCCGCGGCGGTTGGCCAGGCGCGCGCCGCCATCGCTACGCGCCGAGCAACGGCTTCAGCGCATCGACGGTGAGCGGCCAGCCGTTTCGCTTGGCCAGCACCTCGAGCGCCTTCTGAAAGTCGGCCGCCGACTGAAACCGCAGCGCCCGGTCGGCGAAGCAGGCGTGCCGGACAATCTGGGCGGCATAGTCGGGCAGGTCGGGGTTGAACGGCGCCAGCGCCGGCACCCGCGCGTCGCGCACCTTGTGCATCATCTCGAGCTCGCTGTCGCCGGTGTACAGGCGGCGGTTGGCGAAGAGTTCCCAAAGCACGACTCCGGCCGAGTAGAGGTCGGACCGGTGGTCGACCACCTGCCCCAGCACCTGCTCGGGGCTCATGTAGGCGAGCGTGCCGCGCAGCGCGCCGGCATCGCCCTTCACCACGCCCTCGACGTCGGCGACCCCGAAGTCGGTCAGCTTCACCTCGCCGGCCACCGATAGAAGGATGTTCGAGGGGTTGACGTCGCGGTGCACGATGTTCGAACCGCTGTCGCCGACCTTGGCCCTGTGGATGTAGTCGAGCGCCTTCATCAGGCAATAGACGACGTAGGTCGACGCCGAGGCGGGAATCGCCGCGCCCGCCTTGACGAAGGCTTCCTGCATGAAGGCCAAGGTCCGGCCGGGCACCAGTTCCTGCACCATCAGGTAGTCGCTGCCGGCCTTGAAGCAGCGGAAGGTGCGGACGATGTGCGGGTGCCTGAGCCGTACGGTGAGCTTCGCCTCGTCGACGAACTGCTTCACGAAGCCGCCGTCGTTGCGGTACGTCGGCAACAGCCGCTTCAGCACCACCTCGTCGGGTTCGCCCGGCGAGCGCTGCGTCTGGGGCCGCGCGCGCGCCTGGTACACCTCGGCCATGCCGCCGATGGCAAGGCGTCCGACGATTTGGTACCCGCCGAGCTCTGTTTCCTGCGCCACGAGTCGGAAACCTACTTTGGTTTGCGCTGCCCGAGCAGTTTACGCGCCAAGTGACCGATACAGGGCCTCATATTGTCGGGCCGCCGCTTCCCACGAGAAGTCGCGCTTCATGCCGCGCAGGCGCACCGCCTCGAGGGCCGGGGCGTCCTGGTAGAGCTCGAAGGCGCGGTCGAGCGCCCCCTCCAGGGCTTCGAGGGTGAAGGCGTCGAATTTGATTCCGGTGCCGCTGGGCGTCGAGGCGTCGTCCACCGTGTCTTCCAGGCCGCCCACGGCGCGGACCACCGGCACCGTGCCGTACCGCAGGCTGTAAAGCTGGTTCAGGCCGCAGGGCTCGAAGCGGGACGGCATGACGAAGAAGTCGGCTCCGGCCTCGACGACGTGCGCGAGGCCCACGTCGAAGCCGAGCCGCACCCCCACTCGCGACGGGTACCGTTCGAGCAGTTGCCCGAGCGCCCGCTCGTAGCGCGAGTCGCCGGCCCCCAGGGCGACGAACCGCGCGCCGCGCTCGAGGGCGCGGGGCAGCGCGGCGAGCAACAGGTCCACTCCCTTCTGGTCGACCAGCCGGCCGACGAAGGCGAACAGCGGGGCCTCGGTGGGGGCCAGCCCGAAGAGCTCGAGCAGCCGTGCCTTGCAGCGGGCCTTGCCTTCCCACTGGCCGGGGCCGAAGTGGGCGGGCAGGTGCGAGTCGGTCTCGGGGTTCCATTCCCGGTAATCGACGCCGTTCAGGATGCCCGAGAGCGCGCCCCGCCGGCGCCTGAGGAAACCGTCGAGGCCGCGGCCTCCTTCGGGCGTCTGGATTTCCTCGGCGTAGCGCGGCGACACGGTGGACAGGGCGTCGGCGTAGGCGAGGCCCGCCTTCAGGAACGAAACGCCGTCGTAGAGCTCGAGCCCGTCGGGGGTGAACAGG
>JAHFDQ010000416.1 GCA_023248915.1 Archangiaceae bacterium
CTGCCGAACCCGCGTCCGAGCGAACCGCCTCAATCCAATCGTGCACCCGTGGCTCTGCCGCCAACGCGCCCGGGTCTACCAGCCCAGCCCGAGCCACAGGGACGGCATGGGCGTTCCGGGTGGCGAGCTCGCGGTCTTGGCGAAGACGGCGATCCAGGCCCACAGCCTTGCCCGGTCGCCCAGGCGCCACTCGACGCCACCTTCGGCGGAAGCGCCCACTCCGGGGAAACCGCAGACGTCGGCCACGCACTCGTTGCCGCCGACGAACGCCACAGACGCGCCGAGGAAGGGACTCAGTGGGTTCCCTGCTAGGAAGAGGTGACGGACGCCGACTCCGACGTGGGCTTCCAAGATTCCAGGGAGCAGCCCGATGAATCGCAGCCGAAGCCCGACGCGGTTTGACGTCCCGACAACAGCGTCGACGTCGAACTCGGTCGCCGAGCCCGCCATGAATCGCGTGCGAGGGCCAGAGTACCCGAATCCTGTCGGGACAATCTCGTAGCTGCGAACTACACCGCCGATTGCTGCGACGCCGGTTGCCGCCATCGCTTCCGCCGCGGAAAGTGTCAGTAGCAGGCCCGCGGCCGAAAGGGTCCGCCCCGGGGCCGTCCACCTGCCGCGCGCGTGGCCGCAGCAGGGCCCCATGGGCACTTCGTCAGTCACGGACTTGCCAGCACCGCAGCGACTTCCCCGCCAGTGCAGCCCGGCATGTTGCGCCTGCCCGATTGGTTGAAGCACCGTCGCCTCCCGCGTCCAGATCAAGAAGCACAGGCAAGAGGCGATTCCCGCGTTTGCATGAAAGTCCAGACTAGGCGACGGACGATCGTGGGGGCAAATCGCGCCGGAAAAATGACGACCGAGAAGACGAGACAACGCTCCGTCTTGCCGTGGAGTCGCTCCCTCTTATCCGCTTTCGGCCACTGGGCATGACTGCGCACCCTGCATAGTTTGGTTCGAACCGGGAGGGACTCATGCGAAAGGTCCGACGTCTCGCCACCATCGCCGCGGTCGCCCTGGGGTTGGGCTACGCCAGCATCGTTCTCGCCGCCTTCGTCGGGCAGCGGTCCATTCTCTACGTGCCTCCGGAAAGCCACCTGACGCCCGTTCTTCGGGGGGCCACCTTGCTGCGCCTTGACGGGCCGGGCGGGGCGCCCGTCTTCGCGCTGTACCTCGCGGCTCCCCTTGGCGCGCCGACGGTGGTGCACTTCCACGGCAACGCCGAGCAGCTCGCCGACACCGTGCCGCTCGCGGCCGACTACCGAGCCGCGGGCCTCGGGTTCTTCTCGATCGAATACCCGGGCTACGGCCTCGCCCACGCCGAGACGCCCACCGAAGAGGCCTTGTACTCGGCCGCGGCGGCCGGGCTGGCGCACCTGTCGGGCGCCCTCGGCGTCCCCCGCGAAGCCATCGTCCTCGAGGGGCACTCGCTCGGCTGCGGGGTGGCGGTCGAGATGGCGCTCCGGGGGCTCGGCGCGCGGCTGATTCTCGTCTCGCCCTTCACCTCGATCTCCGACATGGGCATGCGCGTGCTGCCGATTCTCCCTGGCAATTTCCTGGTCCTCGACCGGTTCGACAACGCCGCCAAGGCGCCCCTCTTGCGCCTGCCCACGCTCGTCCTCCACGGCGCCTCGGACGAGACGGTGCCGACCGAGATGGGCGCCCGCCTCGGCCGGCTCATCCCCGGAGCGCGCTTCCTCGCGATTTCCGGCGCCGGCCACGGCGATGTCTTCGACCGCCCGGGCGTCCTTCCCGAGCTGGCCCGCTTCGCCGCCGCCGCTACCCCTTGAGGACTCCCAGCGGGACTAGCTTGGCGACCTTCCGCGCGATGCCCGCGCGCGCCACTACGTCGACCACCCGCTCGACGTCTTTGTAGGCGGCCGGCGCTTCCTCGGCGAGCTCGGCGTTCGACGGGCAGCGGACGACGATGCCTCTCTTCCCGAGCTCGCGCCGCAGCACGTCTCCCGCAACCAGCCGCTTCGCCGCCGTCCGCGACAGGGCCCTCCCGGCGCCGTGGCAGGTGGACGCCAGAGACAGCTCGGCCGCTTCGTCGGTGCCGACCAGGACGAACGACGCGGTGCCCATGCTGCCCGGAATGAAGATGGGCTGGCCGACTCCGCGGTACGCCGGCGGCAGCTCGGGGTGGGACGGGCCGAATGCTCGCGTCGCGCCCTTCCGGTGCACGCACAGGTCTCTGCCGCCGAACGACTCGATCTTGGCGACGTTGTGCGCGACGTCGTAGACGACCCGCAGCTCGGCGCCCGGGCCGGCTCCGGCCAGCCTTTGCCATACCTCGCGCACCTTCGCCGTCAACACCTGGCGATTCGCCCAGGCGAAGTTGGCCGCCGCGCACATCGCCGCGAAGTAGTCGCGCCCCTCGGGCGACGACAGCGGAGCGCACGCGAGCTGCCGGTCGGGCAGGGCGATGCCGAGCCGCGCCTGGGCCTGGTCCATCGCCTTGACGTAGTCGGTGCACACCTGATGGCCGAGGCCGCGCGACCCGGTGTGCAGGAGCACCGCCAGTTGCCCCGCGAACAGCCCCAGAGCCTCGGCCGCCTTCTCGTCGTACAGCTCGGCCACCCGCTGCACCTCGATGAAGTGGTTGCCGCCTCCGAGGGTGCCGAGCTGGTCTTGCCCCCGCTCTTTGGCGCGCGCCGACACCTTCGACGGGTCTGCGTGGGAGAGCGAGCCCCGCGATTCGATGAAGTCCAGGTCCTCGTCCCGCCCCTGGCCGAGCGCCGCCACCACGTACCGGCACCCCTCGGCGAGCACGCGGTTCAGCGCGTCGGGCGACAGCGACAGCCGGCCGTGGCGCCCGTACCCGGTGGGAATGCTCCGCGACAGCTCGTGCACCAGGGCCTCGATGCCGGGCCGGAAGTCCTCGGGACGGACGCTCGACGCAAGCAGCCGGACTCCGCAGTTGATGTCGAAGCCGATGCCCCCGGGAGAGATCACCCCGTCTGGCAGCAGCGTCGCCGCCACTCCGCCCACGGGAAAGCCGTAGCCCTCGTGCATGTCCGGCATGCCGAGCACCTGGCGGGTGACGCCCGGCAGGGTGGCGACGTTGACCAACTGCTCGAGGCTCGAGTCGCGGGACAACTGCGCCATCAGCGCCTCGTCGGCGAAGACGCGCGCCGGCACCCGCATGTCCCGGCGGTACGCCTTGCCCACCTCGTAGAGCACTTCACCGATGCGTTCCAGGGGCGGTGACATGGTTACCTCAGACGTCGAGCACCACGGTCGCGTGCCAGCGCCCGTCCCGCTGGTCGACCCGGGCTTCGTGGAGCGTCGCCGCCTTCACCGCCGTCTTCAGCACGGCCGGCTCGTACCCCCGGACGGTGGCTACCACCTCGTTGGCGGTGGCGCTGACGACCGTCGCCTCGCCCAGGACTTCCTTGCGCGTCTCGGACAGGAAGACGAGCTCGTTCAGCCACTCCACCAGCAGCGCCGCACGGTCGGGGGCGTGCACCGTCAGCTCTACCGGTTGCCCGGCGGGCGGTTTCACGTCCGGCGCCCCGGTCATCAGCTCGGCGAGCGCGCGGGCGGCTTCGGTGAACAGCCCCGGCCAATCGGCCGCCTCGAGGCGCAGCCTCACTTCCCCGGTGTGCTCTTCGAGCTCGTGTCCATTCATCGACGTGCCTCGGGCAAGAGTCGCAACGAATGCGAGCCCGGTGCTTCTTTGCGCAGACCTTTCGCCGCCCAGTTGCTCCCTCGCCCGGGCCGGGCGACGTGGCTCGACCGATGCAGAGGTCGCGCCGACGGTTGCCGCGGCCCGGGTCCGACGGCAGCTTCACGCATGGACAATCTGCTCCGCATCACCTACCGCCAGATGGACTCCTCCGACGCGTTGAGCGCTCTCATCCGCGAGGAGTTCGAGAAGCTGAAAGAGTTCTTCGACCGCATCGTCGCCTGTCGGGTCGCCGTCGAACAGCCCCACCGGCGCCACCGGCAGGGAAAGCACTTCCGGGTGCGGGTGGACCTCATCGTCCCCAACGGAGAGATTGTCGTCGGCCGCGACCCGCCCGAGCACGTCGCCCACGAGGACCCGCGCATCGCGGTGACCGAGACCTTCCGCGCGGTCGGCCGCAAGCTGCAGGACTATGTGCAGCGCATTCGCCTCGACGTGAAGCAACACGACGAACCGCCGAGTGGCAGGGTGGTGCGTGTCGACAAGAGCGGCCAATTCGGCTTCATCGAGACGGCCGACGGCCGCGAGATCTACTTCCACGCTCACTCCGTGCTCGGCGGTGCCTTCGCGCATCTAAGTGTTGGCGCCCAGGTTCGCTTCGTCGAGGAATCGGGCGAGAAGGGGCCGCAGGCCAGCACCGTGTCGTTGGTGCGGACGGGTCGGCCTGCCGAGCCGGCTGCTCAGCCGGCGTAGGCTCGCGGGCGCGGCTCGGCGCGCGTTGCCCACTGGCCTCCTCGTCCCTACCTTGACTTTCGCTCGACGGGTGGCGCGGGGAGGGGGCGGGACGACATGCGCGGGCTTTCCACGGCGGTGTCCGGTCTCGTGCTCGTCGCGCTCGCAAGCTGCGCCGACCGCACCCGGCCAAAGTTCGCCGATGGACGCTTGGCGCCCGCGGGGCCTCTCGACTTCGGCACCGTCGTGGTCAACCACTCGCGCGAGCTCGAGATGCAGCTTCGCAACGTGGGGCGCGGCGCCGTCACCGTCGACGAAGCGTGGACCCTGGGGCCCGACCGCACATTCGAGGTTCGTCTCGTCGGCGACGCCCGAGTCCTCCAGTCCGGCGAGGTCACGACGGTGCGGGTGCGGTACACGCCCCGGCAGGCGGGGACGACGCTGGGCCAGCTTGGCGTGCGAACCGACAGCCGCGTCGAACCCGTCTTTCGAATGCCGGTGACGGGCAACGGTGTCGCCGGGGCAGCCACCGTTACGCCCGCGTTCCTCGACTTCGGCCGCATCGAGGCGGGCGCTTCGAAGGTGCTCGTCCTCACGATCGAGAACCCGAGCACCATCGCCGTCGAGGTGAAGCCTCAGACCGTGGGCGCCGACCTGGACGAGCTCGACGCGGGACTGTCCTTCACGCTCGCGCCGGGAGAGCGGCGCCTGGTCGACGTGGCGTTCCGGCCCGACCGGGTGGGGCACAAGCAGTTGGCCCTGGCGGTGACTCCCTGCGACACCTGCGCCGACGAGCTCGTCTCTGTGGCAGCGCTGGCCATCGAGCAGGCCGTGGTGGGAGAGCCCGGCCTCGTTGACTTCGGGCCGGTACCCGTCGACCGCGTGGCTTCGCGCTCGGCCGCCCTGAAGAACGTGTCGACCGAGTCCGCGCTCGTTCAGGGGTTGGACGTCGGCACGCCTTCTGATGACTCCTTCTCCGTCGGCGTGCAGAAGTGGCCGGTCCGGCTGGCCCCGGGCGCGCGACTCGAGGTTCTGGTCAGCTACAGCCCGGGCCACATGGGCGTCGCGTCGGGCCTCCTATTGTTCAAGGTGGCGAGCCGCCGCCACCCCACCACCGAGGTGGCCCTGACGGCGATGGGTGGCGCGGCCGAGCTGTGCATGACTCCGGCGGCGTTCGACTTCGGAGTGGTGCCGCTCGGCTCGAAGGCCGCCGCAACCATCGACCTGATGAGCTGCGGGGCGTCGAACGCGCCCCCCGCGGTCGTCACGGGAGTCGACAGCGGTCTGGCGTCGAGCCCGGGCGGCGACCCGTTCGTGCT
>JAHFDQ010000417.1 GCA_023248915.1 Archangiaceae bacterium
CCGGCCGTGATGGTCCCACCGGCAAGGTCCCAGGAATAGGAGCTTCCCGCGCGTGGGGTCACCGTGGCGGTCAGCCCGCTGGCGCCGGCCTGCGCCCAAGCGGGCGCGCTGATGATCGGCGAGAGTCGAGTGGTTCGCCGGGTGACCGCCGTCGCGCCCGCCGGAAACACGGCGCCCAGATTCTGCACCACCCAGAAATCAAGGCCAGAGCGAAGTACGCGAGGTGTCGGGGGGAGATTGTCGGCGTAGTGGGTGAAGCCAAGCTCCCATCCGAAGGCGGCCGGGCTGATAGCGGACGTATTCGAGGAATCGATTATCGTCGACTCGAACATGAAGCGACGGGTAAGGGACGAGCTGCTCCAGAGCTGGACGATGGACTGTCCGCTGCTGTCGAAGTCGCTGGTCGCGGCGTAGTAGCGCCAGGCACCGCCGCCGGGCTCGAACACCCGTGCGATCGAGGCCTGCTTGACGCCATACCGAAGTGGCCAGCTGCGCGAAGGAAGGATCGAAACGGCGTCGAGAGCCGTCAGGTTGAGCTGGGTTCCCAACGCGACCGGAGTCCAGGTCAGCTCGCCACCCACGATCGGGTACGTCGCCACACTCCATCCAGGGGACGGGTAATAGCCCGGGGTCGAGCGCGAGTCGGCGTCGATCTGCGTGCGTGCGAGGTAGAGGGCGTCGCTTCCAACCTCGGTGAACGTGACGTAGAACTTGGCGTCGTCGATCAGCATGTCCGTCAGCAAGAGCCCCGCCCCGCAGAAGTCGGTGCGGGATTCGCTCGCGCTGCGAAACAGTATCTGGGTGTCGATGGTCCAATGGAAACCATCGTCTGAATACGCCCACAGGACACGCCAGTTGTCGTCGCTGGTCCAGCCAGAGCTCGGACTGTAGGCGTTGATATTCTCGTTGAACGCCATGAACCATCGATTGCTTCCGTCGCCATAGTAGACTTGAACCGGCTTCGGATTTGACGCGGCGGTCGCGAGGGTCTGTGTGTCATAGGGATGACACACGGCCTCGTTGCCCGTAGGCGGCGGCGCCGGAATGGCATCGTTCACCTCGACCCGGGTAATGAGCGGCGCGAAGTTCGACACGCCATAGTCGTCCGTGCGCGGCCAGATTGGGGCGCCAGTGGGCGAAGGAACCGTGTCAACGTTGGCGCTACCCGGATAGGCGTCCCACAGGTTGTCGGCCGGAGCGCTCGAGAGGGTCTTCGAGAACAGGCCTATGCTGTCGATTTTGCAGCGCGGGTCCCAAGCACTGGGCGCCAAGCTGAGCGCCGGAGAGCAGATGCTGGTAAACAAAACATCTTCCAACCCGTCCTGGGCGCTGTTCCACTTCATTCGGTTCGAGAAGGTGGTGGCATACAGCCGGTACGAGCCAGAACCGGCTGGGTATGAAACGGAGAACCCGAAGGTGCCTTCCAGACGAAGGTTTTGATCCTCCGCCGATGGCGCGCAGATCTTGAATTGCACCTGGGGGTTGGCCAGCCAGCCCGGCGGATCAGGTTCGACCGGGTCGGGCAGACGACAGTAAGTCGCGTGGCAGATCTTGCCGGCGGTCGCACAATTGGCGCACGGGGAGCCGCCGCTGCCGCAAACCGTGTCGGACTGGCCACCGTCGGCGACACAGGCGTGCGTGTCATCGCAGCACCCAGTACAGTCGGTGCTCCCGCAGGTTCCTCCACATCCATCGTCGGCCCCGGCGCAGCGACCCTGGCATTCTGCGAAACAACCGCCTGCGTCCGTGACGGTGTTCGCCGCGCAGTTCTGACACGGGACGCCGACGTTGGATGTTCTGTCACACCCAAACCCCACCAACAGGGTGAGTGCTACCGCAACCGCCCCTGCCGTGAGCCGCCCTGCTGCGTCTGCGCGAGCCTGAGAACCCATACACTTCACGATCTGTTGAACCGAGAGGCATTCGACCACAGGTGGTTGTCGGTTCGCCACGCGCTCAACGGGAAACGCTCTCAACTTGCCCGTCGGGAGGAGACAGGCGTTCATGTCGATTATCTCTTCGGTTCCGAAAGGACCCTTGCGTTCGATCAGCCCCAGGCCGCGGCTCTCAGGGAGTGTGCCCGTCTTCGCCACGGTCCTCCTCGCGCTCTCCGGATTCGCCGGCCAAGCGCGGGCGCAGGACTGCGGGGTCCTCAAGTCGAGCGCCTCGGCCCAGCTCCCGCTGTACAGCGCGAGCCCCCTGGCCCTCACCACCGCTGGGGCTTCCGGCCACCTCTATGTCCTGACTCAGTGGGGAATCGCCAGGGCGAACCTGTCGAATCCCGCGAGCGCGGGACCTTTCAGTCTCGGGCAGGTCGGTTTGCAATACGTGGGGACTGCGCCCGACTACAACGGCGGCAAAGTTCGGATCGTCGGCGACTGCCACCAGGGCGGCACGACCTTCGACGCGGCCGAGGCGCCGGACGGAAGCGCGCGCATGATCTCGGACTGGGCTGCCAATACGTGCGCCGGAAACATGGCAGGGCTGGCGGGGCAAGTGGTCAAGGCCGACGGCGTCGGCGATGCCGTCTTCGGTCAACAGGTCAACATCGCCACAGTACCTATCGGGTGGTCCCTGGCCGCGGTCTCCTTGCCGGGCGGAAGGTTTGTCGGCTACTTCCCGTCCGGCTTGGCGCTTCAGGTCGTGGACCTGACCGCGCCCACGGGCATTCCGGGGCTCGGATATCTCGGCGATCCGAGCGCCTCCGATCCGGCGCTGGGGCTTCAGCCTTTCGCCAGCTTCGGCTGGACATACACGTCGGTCATGAAAGCCGCCGCGGTTTCGGTGTCCGGTCTTGAAAAATACCTCCTGGCCGGCAATCCAACCGGACGACTGGCCGTTGCCGAGATCGACTCCTCGACGGGCGTGCCGACCGAGACCGCCAGTGTGTCCGGTTCCACGAGTGCTTTGTCCATCGCGAACGTCGACGGGCATGCCTTCATCTTCTCCGCGGAAGCCTCGGGAATTCAGGTCTATGAGTACGTGTCCGGGTCGCTGGCTCGCGTCCCCGGGGGGACGATTCCCGGTGACTTCCGGTCCGTATTGGTCAGGGGAGGGGGCGGGCCGTTCCCCGCAATCTTCGCGTATTCAAACGCTCCCAATTCTATCGACATCTACGACACGGCGTGGCTGACGCAGGGCGGCTCGGCCCACCGGGCATACTCATTGTCCCAGCAGGGACTGCGCTTCGGTGTCTTCGAGGCAATCGTCACGGAGAGCGGGTCCGGCACGACGGCGCACGTTTACGAGCTGAAGAACCCGCCGGTTCCCAACGAAGAAAACTACGTTCAGACGGACACGCTGGACATCACCTGCGTCGCGTCCTCCACCGACGGTGGCTGCGGAGTCGCTTGTATCGACGCAGGTGCGGCCGTGGGCGACGGCGGAGATCCAAGCGAAGACGGCGGTGGCGCGGAGAGGACAGATGCCGGAATGGACCACGACGGATCGAGCGACCTGACCGCCGGTTGCGGTTGCACGGCAGCTCGCACACAGGGATCTCAATGGCTGCTCGCGCTCTTGCTGCTGAGAACCGCGCGCCGTACCCGAAACAGAAGGTGACCGCAGGAGTGGATGAAGCGGGTGGCCGCCAAGAGCGTGGTGGCCTGCCAGAGCCCCACAACCTGAACGCAGCGATGCCGCAGTGGAAGCCAGCCATGAAGAATATGGGCGGCGCAGACGGCCGTGGCTTCGGTCTTCCGGGCGTTCAAGCGAGCCTCGCGTCGCGGGTGGGCGTGTGGCACGATTCGAAGAATGCTGGCGCTCTTGCTCGTGGCCGCGGTGACGGCGTCCCAGGGGCCGCAGGGCTCGGTAGTCGTGGTGGTTGCGCGGCACACCGGCGTCTCGGACGACGAGGCGATGGAGTTGGCTCGCGAGGTGTCCGCCGCGCTCGGTCAACGGGTCGGGGTTCCTCTCTCGCCAGACGTGGTGCGCACGAAGCTGCGGGGCTTGAAGATGTCCGACGCCACGCGGTGCGCGGGGCGGCCGCCATGCCTCGCCGAGCTGGGGCGCGCCCTCGAAGTGTCGGCGGTGGTGGCGCTGACCGTCAGCCAGATCGAGGGAGACCGCTCGGTGGTGCTGGAAGCGTTCGCGGCGGCCGACGCCACGAAGCTGGCTCGACACGCGGAGCTGATCCTTGCCAACACCCCCAAGCACGAATTGGCGCTGAAGCCTTTCGTCGAAGCGGTCGCGGGCTCGGTCTCGCCGCCGTCGCCAGTCCCGGAACCGGGGCCAGCGCCGCCGTTGGTCACCGGGGCCACCGCCACGCCGGACGTCCCCGAACCCGTTTCGGTTTGGGCGCCCGAGCCAGCCGCGGCGCCGGTCGAGGTCGCGCGGCCCGCCGTGGCGCGGTCGGGGTTGCGGCCGTTGGCGTGGGCACCGGCGGCGGCTGGGGTTGCGCTCGGCGGCGCGGGCACGTTGCTCTTGCTGCGCGCCCAGGGGCGCGAAGCCGCGATCAGCGGCCAGACGGCTGGCCTGAGGCCCCCGCTCGGCACAGCCGAGGCAAGCTCGTACGGGTCGGCCGTCCAGTCCGAGCGGACGGCGGGTTTCGTGCTCGTGGGCGCGGGCGCGGTGGCGCTCGTCGCGGCCGGCGCGATGGCCCTATTCGGGGACGCGCCGGCGTCGCTCGACACTGCGCTGGCAGTCGACGGCCGAGGCGCAGCGGTGGTGGTCGGCGGGTCGTTCTAGACGTCAGTGCTTCAGGAAGTTGCGCTCCCACGAGCCGAGGAACCTCTCGATCGTCTTGCGATCCGCGGGCGTCTTCGCGGTGGCGAGCCTGGCGCGCTGCTGGTCGAGAAGCGCCAGAGCGCTCGGGTCTGGCTCGGTGGCGGGACCGCTCGCCGCGCGCAGCCGCTTCTCCAGACTCGCGATTCGCCGCGCCAGCGTCTCGGGCGAAGGGCTGCTGCTCCCTAAGTGCGCGCGCGAAAGGCGCGGCTCGTCGACTCGCGGGGCCGGCATCGAGGCCTCCGGCGCCGATTCGGGGCTTACCGTCCCCGGCGCGCCGCCGTCCGAGTCCGCCGGGCGACGCTCGAGCGGCCCAGGCGCCGGGGGTGCCACGGGCTCGGGTGTGTCGTTCGGCGGCCGCACCTCGGGAACGCCCTCCGCGAGCGTCGAGCCTGGAACCTCGGATGGCTGTCGCGGTCCGGGGTCGCTGCCACCGGGCGGCTGTGTCCGAGGGGTGGGGACCGGCGCCGGTGCGCGGCGCCAGGCGATCGCGGCTGCGCCGGCCACGACCAGCACGGCCACGGCCGCGCCGGTCATCCCCCAAACCCCCGTTCGCGGTCGAACGCGACTGGACGAGGAAGGTGCCTCGACGTGGCCGGGCGAAGGCAGGCTTGCTACGTCTGCGCCTGACGCCGGCAGCTGAGGCGAGGAACCCGTGGAAGGTGTAGCCGGCTGCCTCGCCCCGGCCTTTCCCAGGGAGGCGCCGGTCGGCGCCCACGAGGAACTCGCCGCCGGGTCGGCGGCGTCCGGCACTTGGGAACCGGCATCGACCTTCGACGGCGGGCGGTGCTCGCGCTCTACCCGGTCGCGCGTCACGAGTCTCGTCGCCTGGTCGGTCGGAGCCGGCGCTGGGCCTTCGTCCATCGTGCGCGCGGCGCTTGGCTCGGCCTCGGCACCCCCTGGCACTTCCGATACTGCCGAGAGGCCTGAAGCGACCGTGTCGATCGGCGCCA
>JAHFDQ010000076.1:0-11470 GCA_023248915.1 Archangiaceae bacterium
CTAGCTTTGTCACAACGGGGGCGGCGGGTCGGCACAACTAGGCGCAAACACTGGATTTGGGCGCGGGCGGCTGAAGCGAACGACCAGGCATGCGAAGTGCTTTGTACCGTTTCGAGGAGTGGCCAGATGCCAGCGAAGAAGCCGGTGGTGACCAAGGAAGAGGACGTGTGGGTGATTCGGGTCGAGGGGGACGGCGGCAAGGTGCAGGAATACCGCTGCACGACTGAGACGCAGGCGCGCCAGCTGGCCGCCGTGCTCCAGCCGAAAGACAAGCAGGGCTAGCTTCCGGCGCCGAGGGCGCGGCCCAGGTCGCGCGCCTGGCGCTGGACGGCGGGCGCGCCGGCCGTTTCGCCACTGGCGGCGGCCTCGGGAAACACGAGATAGCGGAACACCAGCAGTTGCCCGAAGGTGAAGACGCCGACGTCAGCCACCATCTTCGCGACCACGAACGGGATTCCGGCCTGATCGCGCATCAGCACCACGAGCTGGGCGTGGAACACCATGCCCACCGCGGTGGCCACGAGGAACTTCAGCGCCGGCTTGGCGAAGTTCGGGTCTTTGTCGCGGAAGGCGAAGGTCCGGTTTGCGAGGAAGGTGAAGGCGGCTCCCACGGCGACGCCCGCCATGGCTGCGGCCCGCGTGGGCAGCAAGAGCCCGTGCAGGCACGCCAGGCCGACGCCGATGTCCAGCAGGGTCGCGGCTGCCCCGACGGCCAGGCTTCGTGTCGCCCAGGAGTCGATGGTGGCCCAGAGGAGTCCCTGGAGCGTCTGAGGCTTCGATCCGCGAACGGGCATTTCGTCGGGCTCAGCAAAAGGCGGTCCGTCGGGCCGACCCGCCTCATCTCGCGGGCTTGGCCGCCGGCCGCCACGGCGAGCGCGCAGCGGGTGCGCAGGCGGCTACTCACCGGCCGGAACTTCCTTCAGGGCAGAGAGGCCGCGCCCCGACCGCCTGGCGCGTGATATGGATTTGGGCTCGCCCGTGCCCGAAACTTTTGGCCGCTATCAGCTCATGCGCAAGCTCGCCACCGGCGGCATGGGCCAGGTCTACCTCGCGCGCCAGAAGGGGCCGGTCGGCTTCGAGAAGCTGGTGGTGGTGAAGCGGATTCTGCCGCACCTGGCCGAAGAGCCCGAGTTCATCCAGATGTTCTTCGACGAGGCGCGCATCGCGGCGCTGCTCAACCACCCGAACATCGCGCAGATCTACGACCTCGGCGAAGCCGACGGCACTTATTACATCGCCATGGAGTACGTGCACGGCGAGTCCTTCCGAGCGGTGACCGCCAAGGCCGCGGGCGTGCCGGGCGCGTTCCCCCTGGCGCTCAAGTGCCGGGTCGTCTCGGACGCCGCCGGAGCCCTCGACTTCGCGCACCGGGCCAAGAGCCCGTCGGGTGAACCGCTCGCGCTCATCCACCGAGACGTCTCGCCGCAGAACATCCTGCTCGGCTTCAACGGCGCGGTGAAGCTCATCGACTTCGGCGTGGCCAAGGCGGCCGGAAAAATCAGCACTACCGCCACCGGCGCGGTGAAGGGCAAGTACGCGTACATGTCGCCCGAGCAGGCACGCGGCGAAGAGCTCGACCTGCGCAGCGATATCTTCGGCCTGGGCATCGTCTTCCACGAGGCATTGACCGGGGCCCGGCTGTTCAAGCGCGAGAGCGAAACCGCCACGCTGCGCGCGGTGGTGGGCGGCAAGGTGGCCGCTCCGTCGAGCGTGGTGAAGAACATTCCCAAGGCCATCGACGCCATCGTGCTGAAGGCGCTGGCCCGAAAGCGCGCCGAGCGGTTCCAGACCGCCGCCGAAATGCAGAGCGCCATCGAGGAATTCCTGACCAAGTCGCGGCTGCCGGCGACCCCGGCGCTGCTCGCCGCGCAGATGGCCGACCTGTACAAGGACGAGCTCAACCAGGAAACCGTCTCCGAAGAGTCGTCGCCCGCCCCGCGTCCCGCCGCCGCCGAACCCTCTCCAAAGACACCGTCGAGGAAGCGCCCGTCGTTCGACGAGATCGCCGACCAGCGGGCCGGCAACCTGCCGCGCGGCGAAGGCAGCCGGGCCTCGGCCCAGCCGCTGACTTCGCCCAGCGACGACGTCACCCGCACCGCCGCCTTCATCCCCGACCTTGGCGAGCTCGACCGCCGGGCACGGGCGGTGCGCGCCGCCGACAAGGTCCAGGGCCTACTGTTCAACGCGGTGCTCGACGCGGTCGTCCGCTACGCCGGCCCCATCGCCGAACCCGCCGTGCGCGGCGCCACGGGGGAAGAGGCCTTCGACGACTCGACCGCCTACCCGGCGGCGGCGTTCCTGAACCTGCTGTGGAAGGCGTCGGAAGCCATCGCGCCGATGAGCGCCGGCATCGACCAGGCGTTCGCCGAGCTGGGAGCCGCCTGCATGGAGCGGCTCTTGCAAACTCCGCGCGGGCGGGAAATCGACGTCGCCCCCGCCGCCGACGGCCAGGCGCTGCTCGCGGTGCCGCTGAAGCTGCTCGACCGGCTGGCCCAGCCCGGAGCCCGCACGGTGCAGGGCGCCACCCGCAAGAGCGCGAACCTGCTCTTCAAGGGCGACGTGCTGCCGCCCCCGTTCCACCAGGGGCTGTTGCGGCACGCCCTGACGCAGCTGCGCGGCGCCACCGCCACGGTCGCCTTCGACCAGCGCGCTGACGACGAGGTCACCTTCCGCGTCGAGTGGTGACGGCTACAGGCTGGCCAGCGCCACCCGGTACAGGGCGCGGTAACCCATGCGCGGCGCGGGTTCGAAGCGCTCGGCCGAGAAGATGTCGGAGAGCAGCCCCGCGCCTTGCGACGTCTGGTTGAGCGCGAGCAGGGACTTCTCGAGCGCGGTCACCAGCACCGGCGAGACGCTCATCGAGACGGCGACTCCGTCGTTCGGCGACAGGTCGGAGAAGTCCACCACCGCCAGCTCGGCCTTGCGGTCGGGCAAGAGCTGGTCGAGGCCGGTCGAGTCGGGCTTGCCGGGCACCGCCGGCGGCGCGAAGACGCTGGTCACGTCGGCCTTGCCGGCGAGCAACGTGTCGAGGGCCGCGCGGTAGCTGCCAGCGAACTGCTGCGCGAAGAAGACTCGCGCCGGGTCGAGCCCGCGGGCGCGCAGGTGGGCGATGGCGAGCAGGTAGCCGCCCACCGAGTCGCGGTCGGTCCACACGGCGGTCAGGCCCGAGAGCTTGTCCACCGTCACGTTGGCCCCGGCGCGGGCCACCAGGGCGGCGCGGTACTGCGAGGTGCCGTAGCGGATGCCGCGCACCAGCACCCTCACCCCCATCGCCTCGATGCGCGCGCACACGAACGGCGGCGCCCAGGCGGCGTCGACGCGGCCGCCCAGCAAGTCCTTCGCCAGCGCCTCGTAGCTCTGCGAAACCACCACCTCGGCGTGCTTGCCCAGCGAGTCGCCCAGGTGCTTTTCGAGCAGCGAGGCGCGCTTGGACGCCACCTCGGCGCCCAGCGACGGCGGCAACGCGAACCGGAAGGTGTGTCGCGGCGGCGGCGGTGCGATGACCGGCAACGGCATCGGGGTTCAGACCTCCTGGCGGGCTCGCGCGACCTCGTCGTCGGCGAGGCCGAACGTCGCCTGCAACAGGTCGAGCATGCGCGTTTCCGGCGGCGAGGCCCGGCCGGACGCCTGGGCCACCCGGAGCGCCAGCCGGAAGGCCCGCAGCCGCTGCTGGTGGGTGGTGAGGCCGCGGGCGAGGTGGGTCAGCCGGGAAGGCAGCCCCTCACTCACCAGGGACGCCACCGAGTCACTGACGAAGGACTGGGCCCGTTCGGGGCTGACGTCGGCGAAGGCCGGGTCGGACGCGAAGCTCTCGACCAGGGCCCGGGCCTCGGGTTCCTTCACCCGGCCGTCGGCGGCGGTGACCAGCACCATCACCTCGGCGTAGAGCTGCTCGAGCGGTTCGCCCAGCGCCTCGGACAGCGAGCCTCCCTTTTCGATGACGTCGATGATCTGGACCACCTCGTCCTCGGAGATGCCGAGCGCGGCCTGGAAGGTCTTCAACAGGCCCAGCTCGGCGCGGGAAGCGCGCTGGTCGGCGAAGCCCACCGCCGCCGCCAGCCCGAAGGCCAGCATGCGGTTCTTGTGGTCGGGCAGCCGGTCGCGCAGCGACGCCAATATTTGTTCCAGGTCGCGGGCCCCGGCCAGCTTCTTCACCGACGCCTCGACCAGGTGGTTGAGCTCGTCGGCGCGGGTGCCCTCGAACTCGGGCCGTTCGATGACCCGGCGCAGCAGCGTGCGCAGCTCGACGTCCGACACCTTGCCGTCGGCCATCGCCGCCAGCAGCATGCACTCGACGAGCGCTGCGTTTCGGTCTTTGCGCGCCTTCAGGGCCTGGTCTCGGGGCATGGGGGTCCGCTCCTTTCTTCCTCTTGGAACGACCAGAGACCTTTGTCCAGCAGATGCGACGTTCGAAGGTTCGACATCGCACCCAGAATGCTGCTGCGCACGTTCGGAATCTCGTGGGCCAGGTCGTCGACCAGGCGCTTGACGCGCTTGCGCTGGAGGTTGTCCTGCGACCCGCACAGCTCGCAGGGGATGATGGGGAACTCGAGGGCGGCCGCCAGCTCGGCCAGTTCGCTCTCGGGCGCGTAGGCGAGCGGCCGGATGACGGTGTTACGGCCGTCGTCGGACTTCAGCTTCGGCGGCATCGACCCCATCGACCCGGCGAAGAAGAGGTTGAGCAACAGGGTGTGGATGAGGTCGTCCCGGTGGTGGCCGAGGGCCAACTTGTTGCAGCCCAGCTCGACCGCCGCGTTGTACAAGACGCCGCGCCGCAGCCGCGAGCAGAGCGAGCATTGGGTTTGCCCCGGCTCGAGCTTCTCTTTCACGATGCGGTAGGTGTCTTCCTTCAGCATGCGGTACTCGTAGCCGTTGTCGCGCAGCCAGCCCTCGAGCCGGTGGCCGGGGTAGCCGGGCTGGCCCTGGTCGAGGTTGACCGCGAGCAGGGTGAACGGCACCGGCGCCTTCTTCTGCAAGAGGCGCAGCAGGTGCAACAGGCCGTACGAGTCCTTGCCGCCCGACACGGCCACCATCACCCGGTCGCCCGGCGAGATGAGCCCGAAGTCGGCGATGGCCCGGCCGACGTGGCCGAGCAGGCTCTTCTCGAGGCGGTGGACGTCACCCATGGAGCGGCGCATCCTACCCGGACGCCCCCCAGTCCAGCCACGTTGCCGGATGACGGGGCGGCCGCCCTGTGTTCAGGTGAGGGCCTTCATGCCCTCGTTCGCTGCCGGTGCCACCGACGTGCTGTCCGCCGAGGCGGCGAAGGCCGCGGCCCAGCACCTTGCGCAGGCGGCCGCGTTCGCCGTCGACGTCGAGGCTGACGCGATGCACGCGTTCAAGGCGCGCCTGTGCTTCGTGCAGTTGGGCACGGACGAGCAGATTTTTCTCTTCGACACGCTGTCGCCCGGAGTGAGCGCGGCCGAGCTCGCCCTGCCCTTCGCCGACCCCTCGCGGACCAAGTACTTCCACGCCGCGGGAGGAGACCTGCAGTATCTGGCCGAGGCCGGGGTGCGGGTGCGGGGGCTGTTCGACACGCACCGGGCGGCCACGCTGCTCGGCTGGCCGAAGGTGGGGCTGGCTGACTTGGCGCAGGAACGCCTGGGCATCACCCTCGCCAAAGAACATCAGCAGTCGGACTTCTCATTGCGGCCGCTGCCGCCCGGCATGCGCGACTACATCGCCAACGACGTGCGCTACCTGTGTGAAATCGGCCGCCAGGTGAGGGAAGCGTGCAGGAAGGTGGACGTGCTCGAGGAGGTCGAGCTCGACTGCCAGCGCATGGCAGACGAAGCTGCCGCCCGGCCCGACCAATCCACGCAAGCGCCGAAGGTGTCGGCGGCGGGACTGTCGCCGGCGCAGAAGGTGCTGGCGCAGGCCATCGCCGCCGAGCTTCACGCCTGCCGGCTCACCTGGGCCGAAGCGGCCAACGTGCCGATGGGGCGAATGCTGTCGAATGCGGCCATCACCGCGGTGGCAACCCGGCCGCCCCAGAACGAGCAGGAACTGAAGCGCTGCCAGGGCGTGCGCGGCCCGTTCGTGCGCGAGCACGGCAAAGAGGTGCTCGAGAGGGTAGCGCGGCTGACCGCGCTGTCGCGCGAGGGCAAGCTCGAGGCGCCGGCGTCCGACCGCGCGCCGAGAGACCGGCACCGGAAGGCCCGCGAAGACGCGCTGAAGCTCTTCCGCGCCGAAGCCGCCCTCGCCCGCAAGGTGACGCCGTCGGCGGTAATGCCGAACTGGCTGGTCGACTCGCTGGCCGAGGCCCCGCCCGCGAACTTGGAAGCGCTTGGCCGGGTGCCCTACTTCGGCGAGAAGCGCGTGACACTGTACGGAGCCAATCTGGTGGCGCTCCTGGCCGGTGCCTAAGCCGCTTGCCCCGACAAGCCTCGCACCGACTCACCCGTAGCCGGAGGGTCCATTTCAAGTGGGGCTGAAGGAAGCGCAAGATACGCCAATGGACGCGGTCCCTGGGTGGCGAGCGCTGGTGCTGTTGGCTCCGGCGGTCGTCGCTGCGGGGTGTACCTTCCAGTGCGACGAGTACGGCTACGTCAACTGCGGTCGTACCTGGCATGCATGTGATGACGGCCTGAGGTGGGCCTGGTACCGCTCGTCCCAACCCGTCAGCTTCGGCCCGGGCGTTCGCAGCTTCACTTCAGAGCAGCGCGCGGGCCCTTGCGGGGTCTTCGCGGGACGTAGGCGTTGGGCGCGCCCAAGAGTTGGGCCAGGTAGTCGTGGCTCCAGCCGGCTCTCTTGCGCCGCACCTTGATGCCACCCTTCGTGGCGGTGTCTGCTTTGAGGAGGTTGAGGGCGACGTGGCGCAGCATCGCCATGGTCTCTGGCGCGTTGTCCTTGCGCACCCGGCTGTGGTCCTCGTCGAATGCAACGTCCAACACCCAGTGCAGGCTGGTCTCCACCGTCCAGTGCATGAGCACCGCGCCTTTCTCGATGATTCGCGCGACGATCTCCTTCTGACAACCCAGGCAGAGAATCTCCAGCAACTTCGGGATGGCGGTGATCTCGTTCGACTTCTCTTCTGTCTTCACCTGTCCGAGCACGAGACTGTTCTTCGACGCCCACCTCGCCCTCCGTAACCTCGGAGATGGCTTTCACCCAGACGGTGAAGCACCGCGAGAACTCCCCGGGGTCCTGTGCGCCGAAGATGCGCCCGAACGTGTCGTGCGAGAGAAGTGACCGGAGCCCGGGCCGGGGGGCCGGTCGAAAAAGGGGCCTGTTTTGGCTGAGAAAGTTCTCGGATATCCGCCGCGAGAGGGTCCTAGTTCTAGCCGGTTAGGAGGTTTCGCCGGCCGAATTCCCGTGAACTTTCTCGGCCAAAACAGGGCACCTTTACGAAGAGGCACCCAGCCCCGACGCGTGCGCCGGGACTCCCTTCCCCATACGAGAAGACGAAGGCGACCGGCAGCGCGACGGCAACCCAGCCAAAGGCGAGTAGGCGCCTCAGCGCCTCGCGCCGGGGCTAATTCCAACCCCTCCGCCGGGTCAAACGCCCAGCAGAGCCAACTTGCTCCTAGCGGCCTTCGCCAGCCGTTCGAAGTCTCAGATGCAATCGCCCTGCCGCGCGCCGGACCGCTTCGGGCTCCACCGCTTCATTTCCCAAGAACCGGTAAGCACCTTCGCGAGCGGCCGGATCCTTGAACGTCTCCGCAATCGTCCCAGCCGGATGCGACGAAGGCTCAGGAGCGGAGTCAAGGGCGCCCCTCGACTGCGCTTCGCTTCGCTCGGGGTGAACGGAACTTGGAGCCTAGAGCGCGACTCCATAGAGCGCCGAGTATTTGCCCTTCAGGTACTCGACGAAGTCCGTGTCGGTGAGCCCGTGGCCGGTGACCGCGGTGATGCGTTCTTCGGCGCTGGTGCGGAAGCCCTGGCGGTGGATTTTCTCGCGCAGCCAGTCACGCAAAGGCAACAGCGCCCCGCGGCCGATGCCGACCTCCAGCCCGCTCACCTCTCGCTTCGCCGCGTTCCAGAGCGACGCCGAGTAGAGGTTGCCGAGCGCGTAGGTGGGAAAGTACCCCAGCTCTCCGAACGCCCAGTGGATGTCCTGGAGCACGCCGGTCAAGTCGTCCTTCGGCGTGACGCCGACCAGCGCGCCCATGCGCCGGTTCCACTCTCCGGGCAGTTGGTCGAGAGGCAGGTCGCCCCGAATCAGCGCCAGCTCGAGCTCGTAGCGCAGCACGATGTGCAGGTTGTAGGTGACCTCATCGGCCTCGACCCTGATGAGCGAGCGCTCGACCCGGTTCACCGCCGCGTAGAACTCGTCGGGCGAGACGTCGCCCAGCCCCTCGGGCAGCTCGGCCTGCAGGGCCGGGAAGTAGTGGCCCCAGAAGGCCCGGCCGCGGCCGACGACGTTCTCCCACAGCCGCGACTGCGACTCGTGCAGGCCCATCGAGGGCGCCGCGGCGATCGGCGTGCGGAAGTGCTCTTCGGAGTAGCCCTGCTCGAACAGCCCGTGCCCACCCTCGTGAATGGCTCCGAAGATGGCCGGCAGCGGGTTCTTCTCGTCGAGGCGCAGCGTCAGCCGCACGTCGCGGGCGTGCGAGCCGCCGGTGAACGGGTGCACGCTCTTGTCGAGCCGGCCCGCGTCGAGGTCGAAGCCCATGTCGCCAAGCAGCTTCAAGCAGAAGCGCCACTGGCGGTCGGGGTCGAAGCGCTTGCCGGCGAACACGGGCCGGGGCGGGGGCCGCTCGGTCAGCGTGCGCACCATCGGCACCAGCTTCTGCTTCAGCGCGTCGAGCACCGGCGTCAGCCGCGCCACGCGCATGCCCGGCTCGTAGGCCTCGAGCAGCGCGTCGTACCGTTCGCCGCCGTGGCCCAGGGCGTCTCCTTGCTCGCGGCGAATGCGCAGCAGCCGCTCGAGCGCCGGGCGGAACACCGTGAAGTCGTTCTTCTTGCGCGCCTCGCGCCAGGTGGCGACTCCCTGCGACTGGGCCTCGGCGAGCGCGCGCACGAGCGCCGTCGGCACCTTCACCGCGCGGTCTCGTTCCCAGCGCAACACCCGCACCATCGCCTTCTGGTCGGCGGTGAGGTTGCCCGACGCGCCCGCCTCGTCGAGCAACGCGCCGAGGGCCGGGTCGGTGAGCCGCTCGTGGTAGAGGCCCTGCAAGGTCGCCAGTTGCGAAGCGCGCGCCGGTTCGGCCTTCGGGGGCAGGTAGGTTTCCTGGTCCCAGCAAGCGAGGCCGACGAGGCCTGAGAGATCCCTCAACTCCTGCATCCGCGACAGCAGCTTGTCGAAGTCCATTCACGGGGGTTTACCCCGACCGCGGTCGAGGTACATAGCGGACATGGCCAACGTGCTCAGCTTCGTCATGAGCCCGGACGACGAGATCGCGTTCTTCCGGTTCCTCGAGCGGTACCGCCTCGAGGTCTACCCCGAACGCGTCCCGCCCGACTGGGTGCCCTTCCGGGCCGACGCGGACGCCGTGCGGCGGCTACCCGACGACGCGGCGTACCTGGCCGCGAGCGAGCTGGCGCCGGTGCTCGTCGACAAGGTGAAGCGCGGCAAGGACAAGGGCCACTGGCGCATCGACGAGGTGCGCTCGCCCGTCGTGCACTACCAGCGCTCGCGGTCGAACGAGCTGGGCGAGCTGCTCTCGGGCCGGCTCTGGGCCGAGCTGGAAATCACCCAGCAGACCGGCCGGCGCGACCCGGCTCCCGAGCAGTTCCGCCGCCTGGTGCTCGAGATCGAAGGCTGGATCAAGAAGACCTTCCGCCGGGGAGACCCGAAGGCGTTCTTCATCGGCCCTTCGGCCGCGCGCCTCTTCAAGGAGGGCCTCGTGCTGCGCGACGCGGACATCAAGGGCGGCCTGGTGCGCCCTCACTGACCGCTCGTGGCGGCCTCGGCCAGCAGCCGCTCGACCTCGCGGGCCGACCGGCTCACGCAGTCCTCGATGGACAGGCCGTCGAAGTAGTTGCCGGTGAGGAACAGCCCGGTGCCGGTGAGCACCTTGTCGAGCGCGGCCACTGTTTCGGCATGTCCCAAGACCGGCGAAGGCAGCACGACCTGCCGCTCGGCGACGTGCTCGAGCTTGGCCTGGGCCACCCCCAGCACTCCGGCGATGACCTCGAGCCGACTCGCCTGCGAGCCGCCCGGCTTGAAGTGGAAGGCGAAACCCCGGTAGGTGGCGTCGGTCAAAGGGTCGCGCGAGACGGCCGAGAAGAAGTTGCCGTCGAGGGGAATGAGGCCCGCCACCCGCTCGAGCTGAAGCGCTTCCTTCCGCACCACCACTCCCACCGTCTCGACGGTGGCCGAGCGAAGGCCGGCGAGTGGGACCGCCAGCTCGGGGAAGCTCGCGGCGAGTAGCTTCGCCGCGGCCGGAGGCGGCACCGCGAGGGCGACGTTGCGCGCGGACAGCTCGCGCCCCCCGGCGGTCACCACGAAGCCCCCGCTGCCGCGGCGAACGGCGACAACCTCGACGCCCGACTCGACCGCGATGCCCGGCCCCTTCACCGCCGTCTCGACGGCCGTGGACAGCCCGCCCCGCAAGGTGAAGCTGCGCGCAATGTCCTTTCGGCGCTTCCGGCTCTTGAACAGCATCTCGGCCGGGAAGTCGTCGGCCGGCTGAGAAGGCACCGCCGCGAACAGCGGGCCGAACACCCGTTGGTAGTTTCGCGCGCCGACCAGCCCGCCGTAGTACTCGCGCACGGTGCGACCCGCCTTCTTCGCCCAGAGGATGCGCGGCGCCGAGGCGAGCAGCTCGAGCACGCGCAATTCCTGGCCGATGCGCCGCACCTGCCCGTCGCACATGAGCCGGAACGGCGCCTTCTCGCGGGCCAGCACCTCGCCCAACGCGCCGCGTTCCTCGAGCATCGCGAGCAGGCCCCGGTACGAGTTGTAGGCGGTGTGCGCCCCCAGCTCGACCCAGAAGCCGCCCTCGACGCGGTGGGTGTGCAGGCAGCCGCCCACCCGCCCTTCCCGTTCCAGCAGCCGCACCGACCGGCCAGCCTTCGCCGCATGGAAGGCGAAGCTCGCCCCGCTGATGCCGCCTCCGATGACGATGATGTCGGCGTCCGCCAAGGCAGCCTCCCACGGGCCGCTTTAGCCGAATGTGAGCCGGTGCGCCGCTACTGCGGGAGCAACCCCGCTTCCTTGGAGAGCAAGACCGACTGGCCCACCTGGGGCATGACGAAGTGGCGCAGGGCCTGGTCCTTCCACTGGAGGAACCAGAACGACGGGTCTTCGAGCGGCCGGTCCGCCTTGAACGCGACGCGGGTGGGGCCGCCTCCCCGTTCGGCCAGGACCGTGACGGTCAGTCCGTCGAGCAGGACGGGTTCACCCACCGCCACCGGCAGCTCGGGCGAGCGCACGAGTTGCTCGAAGACGGTCTCGAGCATTCGGCCGTCCAGCACCTCGAGCTCGAACGAGTCGACGCCGGTGCGCGTGAAGCGGTGTGCGTACGGCGCGAACGAGAGCGGCAACCAGGCGCGCGGCGCGACCCGTCCGCGGTACGTGCGCACC